>DAORJH010000368.1:0-3026 GCA_035438925.1 Bacteroidia bacterium
CGTCTAAGGTGTCCGAGCACTGGACGCTAACTACCTTGTACCCCTTGTTTTTTAGCGCTAAACTTGCTGATTTAGCAAGATTGGCGCTACTGAAGTACGCTTCTAATACATAAATATAAGCATCTATTTTCACTTTTAAAATTGTTAAATTTATTAGGCAATAACCTACAAAATCTAGACTTGCATCATGGATAGATCCATATCTTCTCTTCTAAACTTCTAAAATGATTCAGCTTTTCTTCTTGTACAACTTGTAGCCAATAGGCTTGCGTACTTTCGAAATCTTCTTTTTTTCTAATAATTCATCCAGGTATTGAAATACAAGCTCAATGTTTTTACTGTTATTGTCTGTCTTCCTTCTTATTTGTTCTATCACCAATCG
Organism: Bacteroidia bacterium; assembly: GCA_035438925.1. Lineage (GTDB taxonomy): Bacteria > Bacteroidota > Bacteroidia > B-17B0 > Aurantibacillaceae > Aurantibacillus. Next base: position 383 of record DAORJH010000368.1, read on the forward strand.
TAATTCTGTGTGGTCTGCAATTACTTCTCTTAATCTGACGAATACATCTATTATTTTGATGCTCACTTCTATGGCTCGCTCGCTCTTTAATACATTGGAAAGCATCAATACTCCGTGTTCCGTAAAGGCATAGGGCAGGTATTTTATATTCTCCCCCCTTTTCAAGGTCGCATTTTGCGACCTTGAAACTTCAGCTTCTTCTTTTGTTAATTCAAACATAAAATGTGCCGGAAAACGTATTCTGTTTCTCTTAACTTGTTCTTTCAATCGCTTTGTTTCCACCTGATATAATTCAGCCAGATCTCTGTCCAACATAACCTTATGCCCCCTGATAAAGTAGATCTGTCTCATGATCACTTCATCAGGTATTGCCTCTATTTCTTGTTTCTTCGTCATCCTTTTTACAATGTATCAAATGGTGAAACTACTTTCTGTATACTCAAATTGCTTACATGGGTGTAGATCTCTGTGGTTGTACTTCTGCTATGACCTAGTATCTCCTGAATGTATCTTAAGTCAGTTCCGTTCTCTAACAAATGGGTCGCGTAACTGTGCCTCAGCCAATGTAAACTCACCGGTTTTGTTATATTGCACTTACGCAGACTTTGCTTTAATACCTGTTGTAAACTCCTCTCGTCATAAGGCTCTCCTTTTTTTTGTCCTTCAAATAAATAGATCTCGGGTTTACAGGCAATGTAATATTCTCTTAGGAGTTGTAATATTTTCGGACTCAAAGGCACAATCCTGTCTTTTCTGCCTTTGGCCTGCTTCACCAACAACAAACCTCTTTTACCGTCTACATCTTCAGGCTTTAATTTTAAAAGCTCGCCACATCTTAATCCACAACTATAGATCAAACTTAACATGGCCTTGTGTTTTATATTGCTATGCGCGCTTAAGATCGCCTTCACTTCTTCCTTGCTCAATACATTGGGCAATACCTTCGCTCGCTTGGGCCTGTGTATCAATTCCGGATCCAACTTCTTGTTCTCCGTGATCCTGCAAAATAACTTCACCGCATTCACCACCTGGTTCTGAAAGGAGGCTGATAATTTATTCTTTAATATGTAACGGTTGTTGAACTCGATCAGGTCTTCATTGGTGATTTCCACACTGTCCTTATCATCAAAGTATTTGAAAAAGGTCCTCAAAGAATCAATATAGGTGACAATGGTACTGTCACTGTAACGCTTCGATCGCATCCAGCTTCTCAATTCCTCCAGTTTCTGTATCACTTCTTCTCTCGGCGTTTCCGGCTGCGGCTTTGATTTTTCTCTTCTTTTTTCTTCCTTTCTTTCTTCCTTCACGCATTCCTGCTTTTCCACTTCTTTTCCTTCCTTTTCTTCGAACTTTATTTCATACGAAGGAAACTGGCGAAGCACAAGCAACACTTCTTGTAATTTCTGCGCATCCGTGTACCAGGCCCTCTTCGAACCACTGAAACGAACCCCCTTCAACTTTTTCAACTCTTCCTGCAATACAGGATCTCTCTGAAAATAGATGAATTGTTGCGGCACCCCATGATGCACTTCCTCCCTGATATTGATCTTTTCCATAAGACAAAATTAATTAGTGTGGAAAAGAAGTCTTGCTACAGTTTATAGCATGTTCGGTAAATCGAAGGAAAAACGGATCAAATGAAGAATGACAAATGACGAACGACAAACCAGGAACCAGGAACCCGAAACTAGAAACCCGAAATCAGAAATAATTAACTCGAAATACTGAGAAGCAAGACTCAAGGGATGCAAGACACGTTAATCTCAAAAAATGACGAAGTACGAATGATGAGTAAGTACGATGCTTTAAAAACTGAAATTATACGTTAAGGAATAAATAAAATTCCTCCTTAACTGCCGGGTGGCGTATAATTCCTGCTGGTAATAGAAGGTCCCTTCTATACTGCTTTTTTTACTGAGGTTGTAGATCATGCCCACTGCACTGCGGCTTCTGTCAATGCCAATTGCATTGAAACGGTAAAAGGGACTGTACACTTCTTCCGATACATACAACTCTATTCGTTTGTTCAATTCGTATTTTACCTGCAGCTTGTTACGGTTATAGAAGACAGGAACACTGCCTTCTGCACTGCTGTAAATGTCTTTTAATTGCAATTGCGTTCTATTCCTGTAAATGAAAGTAAAGGATCCTGCTTTTTTTCGTAAAAACAAATTCAAATAGAAACGGTGACGGGTACTGTACGATCCGTCCAGCCTCCTGCTTTGTCTGAACATATAGTCTCCTGAAATACGAAATAACTTGTTCACCTTGTACTGTAATCCTACATCTACGCTTCCCTGATTGTACTGCGTGATATTGTTCCCAATACGATTCTGCATGCTTACCTGCAATTCCGTTTTGGCATTGAGTTCTTTTGTTCCGGCAAGGTTCAGCCACAACGAAGCATCATCATTGTAGTATTGCGCCTTTGAAGTAAGCGCGAATACGATTAGTACTATGCCTAAAACTTTTCTTCTCACTTCTTTTCGTAATAATAAACTTTGATCTGCGCCGAATCTTTCAGGAAATCAATTTTCCCAATGGAAATACGGTGAATATTCATACCGGTTCTGTTTCTCAGATCTTCCACCAATTTCTCCCTGTTCTCTTCCTTGATCAGATCGATGTTCTCGTAATTGATGAT
>DAORJH010000369.1:0-3015 GCA_035438925.1 Bacteroidia bacterium
AGAAGCATTAGTACCGTTACCGGTATAGCCTCCACCTCCACCGCCCCAGCCATTAAAAGTTCCGGTACCTCCATTGCCGCCTACTCCACCTGTTCCTGTACCACAATTTGAATTGAATCCGTTTTGACTGATGTTACCATCGGTATTTGGTAAGGGTGCAAAAATATTATTCAAGAAACCTGCGCCACCTCCGCCAATTAAAATGGGAGTGGCAGGATTTAAAATCACATAAGAACCTCCACCACCACCGGAAGAAGTAACCAAAGTTCCCTTTTGACCAACTAAAATCTGTAACACATCACCAGCATTGAAAATTCTTTCTCCCATAATTATCCGGCCTCTGCCACCAAATGCGTTAGAGCCTCCCCCACCGGCACCGGCAACTGTTATTCTCCAATTACCTCCAACTGGTAAAGTAAAAGATTGTATTCCCGCAGGGCAAAGAACAGAGCCATTCAAGTTAGTTAATAAATAGGCTGTATTCACTTGAGCCTGGGTTGGTCCAATATTTCCGGTTGCTCCTGCATTTGTAAACGTATACGTATTTTGAGCTAATAGATTGCTACCAATTAAGGCTAATGCTGAAGCAAGCAATGATTTAAAATTCTTAATGATCTTCATAATAATTAAACGATACAAATTCAAGCTACAAGTTATTACAAAATTTACTGTTTTACTGATTTCTTGACTCACTAATACCCTAACTTCACTCAATAAATGAGTTAATCTAGTCTGTTAAATTAACTGAGATCCTAAAAAAACAATTTCCTAAAATAATTAGATGCTAGAGTTCATTCAAGCCCTTAAGGGCAGGCGCATAATTTGGCTGTAGACGCAGACACATTTCATAATCTGCCTTTGCCGCATTCTTATCTTTCAATCTGGTATACGTAAGTCCTCGTGCAAGATAAGCTTCCAGATAATTTGGATCTTCTGCAATGACACGTGTGAAAAAGTCCAATGCCTTTTTGTTGTCTTTCTTTGTTTCCAAATAAATAACGCCAAGGTTGTACAAACAGTTTAAACAGGATCCTTTTTTCTCAGTGAGTTTGCTGTATTCAACTATTGCTTCATCTGTTTTCCCAAGATCCTGAAGTAATTTTGCAATGCCGTATTTCACCTCAATATTTTCGGGATTCAGTTTTAATGCGTTGTTATAATAATCAAACGCTATTGGGTTTCTTCGGGCTCCGTAAATGACTCCGAGATCCTGAAAGGCATGAACAAATTTATTGTCTTGTTCAATTGTAGTAATGAGATTTGAAATTGCTTTGGCCGTATCGCCGCTTTCCCGATAAATATTTCCCTTCAAAAAATATGCTTGTGCCAAACTGTTATCAATTTTTAAAGCCTTGTTCGCATGATCAAGAGCCGATTGATAATCCTGAACTAAAAAATACAACTCTGCCAATTTTAGCTGTGCTTCGGTATTTTCGGGAAATTTTTTCTCAATGATCTCCAGTGTTTCTTTTGAAAGTTTGGTCTTGTTCTGAGCAAAATAGACATCAGCAAGGATCAAATAATACTCGGCTTTTGTGCTGTCAATCTTTACGGAACGTAGTGCATCTCCAATTGCTTCGGGAAACTGACCAAGTCTCAGATAGAGCATAGCTCTTTTGCTGTAATTTGCTGCATTAGAAGGATCCTTCAATAACTCGGTATTGACCGCTTTTAGTTCAGGAGAGTTCAGTTTAAAACTTAAACTATCTGCCTTTTTGCTCTCGTCCTTGCTTTCAGAATTTTCATTCTTTGATCCGCACGAAAAAAACAAACCACCAACAAGCAGAGAAACAGTAATTGTTATTCTAAATGAATTAAAGGTCATTGGCTTTGGTGATCAATTCTGCAACATCTAAGACCTCTGTTTTATTCTCCTTGTTGAAATGCTTCACTCCATCTGTCATCATGGTATTGCAGAATGGACAACCAACAGCAATTACATCAGGATCATTCTGTAAAGCCTCCTCCGCGCGTTCTACATTGACTTCTTTCTTTCCTTTCTCAGCCTCCTTGAACATCTGCGCCCCTCCTGCCCCACAACACAATCCTTTCGCTCTGCTTCTCTTCATTTCATACAATTCTGCATCCAGTTTTTTTATCACTTCTCTCGGTGCTTCATACACGTCATTGGCCCTTCCCAAATAACAAGGGTCGTGAAAAACGATCTTCTTTCCTTTGAATTTTCCTCCGTTCACTTTCAATTTTCCCTGATCGATGAGTTCCTGAACCAATTGTGTGTGATGAATAACTTCGTAGTTTCCACCCAAAGAAGGATACTCATTCTTCAGTGTGTTGTAACAATGTGGGCATCCTGTGACTACTTTCTTGATTCCGTAACCATTCATTACCGTAATGTTCTGCATGGCTTGCATCTGAAACAAAAATTCATTTCCTGCTCTTTTGGCCGGATCGCCTGTACAAGATTCCTCCATTCCAAGTATAGCAAATTTGATCTTAACATGATCAAGTATTCGTACGATGGCCTTCGTTATCTTTTTAGCTCTGTCGTCAAAACTTCCGCTGCATCCTACCCAAAAAAGTATTTCAGGAGTTTCTCCACTGGCCATCATCTCAGCCATTGTATGGACTTTTATCTGTTCAGTACTCATGTCTTTTAATTTTGATTGGTCCAGTTCGCCCTATCCGATTGTGCAAATTGCCATGGCGCACCATTGTTCTCAATGTTCGTGAACATGGTATTCAGTTCTGAAGGACTTTGGCTTTGTTCCATCACTAAATATCTTCTTAATTCAACGATAATAGCGAGGGGATCTATGTTCACAGGACATTCCTGTACGCAGGCATTGCAGGTATTGCAGGCCCAGATCTCTTCTGTGCTGATGAGGTCCAATAAAGATCTGCCATCGTCCACAAAAGTTCCTTTGTTCTTGTCAATATTTTTTCCCACTTCTTCCAATCTGTCTCTGGTATCCATCATGATCTTACGTGGAGAAAGTTTTTTTCCTGTCATATTCTGAGGACAGGCACTGGTACATCTTCCACATTCCGTACAAG
>DAORJH010000370.1:0-3002 GCA_035438925.1 Bacteroidia bacterium
AAAAGCATGCGAGCTGATCAATGAATTCTATCCGGATGTGATCACGTATGATTTCACTTCTGGAATCACAGCATTACCGGTACAGAAAACAGATCTAATAAAATAAAGACAATGAAAGAAGATTGGTTTAATTTTAGTTTTGTAAAGGGCCCTGTGAGTTCTGAACAGATTGCCAAACGGATCACATCTCACCAAACAGAGATTCATGCCGGTGCCTACAATATTTTCTTAGGTCAGGTGCGTGCAGATAAAATTGAAGGAAAAAAAGTAGAGGGAATAGATTACACAACGAAAGAGGAGATGGCTTCGGTGGTTTTTAAACAGATCAGTGAAGATGCAAAAAAGAATTACGAATTATTTTCAGTTGATATTCTACACAGTACAGGACCGGTGATGGCAGGGGAGATCTGTTTGATGGTATTAGTTACCTGTGGACACAGAAAAGAAAGTTTCGACGCTTGTGAATACATAGTAGAACGTCTTAAAAAAGAAGTGCCGATATGGGGAAGAGAATTGATGGAAGACCAAACACATTCATGGAAAATCAATAAATAAAAACATGGTAGATATACTTGCAAAAACGAATACACATAGAAAAGCGATCGCGCAGGCAATCGTGCATGTCAGTTCACAGGAAACAATTGACGCAATACTGAATAAAAAAGTTCCAAAAGGAGATGTTTTTGAAATGTCGAAAACAGCCGGGTTCTTCGCAGTGAAAAAGACAAGCGATGTTATTCCCGATTGTCATCCCCTTCCAATAGAATACACGAAGATCACACACACAGTGAAAGGTCTGGAGATAACTATACTTGTGGAAGTTCACACCATCTATAAGACAGGTGTAGAAGTAGAAGCCATGTACGGCGCTTCTGTTACTGCAATGACCATGTACGATATGCTGAAGCCAATAGACAAGGGAATTACAATAAACCATATCGGCTTAATTGAAAAATCGGGAGGAAAAAGTGATTTCAGGAAAGATAGCGGAGAAGGCAAACGATCTGCAGTACTGGTTGTATCGGATGCGATCGCCTCCGGTAAAAAAGATGACACAGGAGGACAATATATACTTTCTATTCTGAACAAGAATAAACTGGAAAATATTTCCTATGATCTTCTTCCTGATAAAGAAGATATCCTTATTCAAAAAGTTAAAGAACTGGCAGGTAAAACAGATCTACTTATCATCAGTGGCGGAACAGGTTTGACCAAAACAGATAAAACACCTGAGATCCTACGAAATTTAATTGACACAGAGATACCCGGAATTATGGAATATGCCCGCAATTACGGACAAAACAGAAGTCCCTACTCTATGTTCTCCAGAGGATTTGCCGGACTCATAGGCTCGACCCTGGTTTTAGCGATACCCGGTTCTTCGAATGGCGCGCGAGAAACCATGGACGCACTGTTTCCGTATGTACTACATAGTTTTAAAATGCTGCAGACCAAAAAATAAATGGCCATTGACTGGAAGAAATACAAACCACTATTAAAATACCATCGGATCTTTGTTTTATCCATTGTATTCAGCTACATCCTCATCAAATATGCTGGCGCTGGAAATAATGACACATACGATAACGGGCAATTGAAATACGAAGGAAGGCACGAAGGAGGATTCAATGAGGGAAGATGGATCTGGTATTATCCGAATGGAAAAAAACAAATGGAGGGAACATTTAAGCACAGCAAGAGAATCGGAAAATGGAGCACTTGGAATAATTCAGAGATCCTTATTACTGAGCGAAATTACGAAGACGATAAACTGAACGGAGCATTCAGGGACTGGTATGATAACGGAAACCGAAAAGGAGAAGGAAATTATATCAATGATCAATTGCACGGAGAAATAAAAATGTACAAGGAAGACGGAACCATTTTAAGCATAGAACAATTCAATAACGGAATTAAAATAAAATAACATGACAATAACAGACTACGACAAGAACTATAAAATGTTCGAAAACATGGCCATCTGGGAGATCAGATCACTTGATCATTTCTTTGAAGATGATGAAATGCTCATGAAGATCTTCAACGAAGAATACGGATTTCCATATTCAGAATTCAATGAACACAAAGATACATTCAAAGACACTCCCGTTATGGTGGTGAGCAAAGTGCTGGATTATTTCGGAGATAAAACATTCTTCGTTTTTGAGAACAACAACAAGCATCACAATGATTTGAAGGCCATGCAAGATAAAAAGATCATCAACTTTGGGATTGACATTTATGTGATCAATCCCAATCACATCTATGCTTTGATGATGGACAAGACAAGCGACCTTTCCAAATACGATAACCTGTAAAATGAAAGAAATCAAAATAGGAATTGTAACGATGTCAGATCGCGCAAGTGCCGGTGTGTATGAAGATCTGTCTGGTAAAGCTATCAGTGAGACCCTGAAAAGCTATATTAATGGCAGTTGGACAGAAGTGTACAGATTGATACCAGACGATCAGGATAGAATTGAAGAGACGCTCATTGAACTTGCCGATAAGGAAAATTGTTGCCTGATCGTTACAACCGGAGGTACTGGTCCGGCTTTACGAGATGTTACTCCAGAAGCGACTGAAAATGTATGCGAAAAGATGATGCCCGGTTTCGGAGAATTAATGAGACAAGTAAGTTTGAAATATGTACCCACAGCTATCTTATCGAGACAAACAGCAGGAATCAGAGGCAGCACGTTGATCGTTAATCTACCGGGAAAACCAAAATCCATTAAAGAATGCCTGGATGCAGTATTCCCGGCCATTCCTTATTGTATCGACTTGATCAACGGACCTTACATTTCGGCAAACGAAGAAGTTATCAAAGTCTTCAGACCGAAATCGTGATTGAAAAACTTCCGAATACAAACGCATCTATCATTAGTCCAAACTTAGCTGTACGTGAGCCATCTGACAAAAACATATTTACTGATGCTGTTCACAACTGGGGTATTGTCATTTCAAACAATTGCCCAGGAAAAGAGCAGCACTTATTCTGA
>DAORJH010000371.1:0-3001 GCA_035438925.1 Bacteroidia bacterium
TGAAAGGAATCGGGGTTTTTAAGTAGACTAATACTTTATACAACTCAAAAGGAGGAGCAAATTGAATTTAACTTCTGACTGCATTTATCAATTTGTACATAAGTTGTTTTTGCGATTTTTGCATATTTTGCTAGATTTAGAACGAAAATTCCATTATTATTTTTTTACTATATGAAGCGATTAATAGAGTGTGTACCCAATTTCAGTGAAGGAAGAGATCTAAACATCATCAAACAGATAACTGATGAGATAGAAAGTGTTGAAGGAGTAAAACTTTTAAATGTTGATCCGGGAAAAGCAACAAACAGAACAGTTGTAACTTTTGTAGGAGAACCTGAAGCTGTAATCAAAGCAGCTTTTCTGGGAATTAAAAAGGCCGGTGAACTCATTGATATGAGCAAACACAAAGGTGAACATCCTCGCATGGGCGCAACAGATGTTTGTCCACTTATTCCCATTTCAGGAATCAGTATGGAAGAGACAGCACGCTACGCCATTCAACTTGCCGAAAGATGCGGCAAGGAACTTCAGTTGCCAGTTTACTTATATGAAGCTGCCCAGAAAAATAAAGAAAGAAACAATCTCTCGGTGATCAGAGCAGGAGAATACGAAGGCTTCTTCAAAAAGATAAAATTACCGGAGTGGAAACCTGATTTTGGTCCAGCCGAGTTTGATAAACACAGAGGTGCAACGGTGATCGGAGCCAGAGATTTTTTGGTAGCCTATAACGTGAATCTGAATACCACGTCGACACGAAGGGCCAATTCCATTGCATTTGATGTAAGGGAAGCAGGAAGAGTTGTAAGAGAAGGCGATCCAATCACGGGAAAGATCGTTTTGAATGCAGATGGAACACCCAAATCAATTCCCGGGACTTTAAAAGCAGTAAAGGCTATTGGCTGGTACATTGAAGAGTATGGTGTGTGCCAGATCTCCATGAATCTAACCAATATTAATACAACCCCGGTTCATATAGCATTTGATGAAGTATGCAAAAAAGCCACAGAAAGAGGAATTCGCGTAACTGGCTCCGAACTTGTTGGCTTGATCCCACTTAAATCTTTACTTGATGCAGGGGTTTATTTTTTAAAGAAACAAAAGCGTTCGGTTGGAGTTAGTGAGAAAGAGTTGATCAAAATTGCAGTTAAGTCACTGGGCTTGGATGAGCTTGGTCCATTCATACCGGAAGAAAGGATCATAGAGTATAAATTAAAGGAAAAGTCAGATAGTAAGCTGGTGAGTATGACATTAAGTGATTTCTCTGATGAAACAGCAAGCGAAAGTATGGCTCCGGGTGGAGGTTCTATTTCTGCTTACATCGGGAATCTGGGAATTTCTCTGGCTACCATGGTGGCGAACTTGAGTTCACATAAAAAAGGATGGGATGACAGATGGGAAGAATTCAGTGCTTATGCGGAAAAGGGACAAAAGCTTAAGGATGAATTACTGAAAATGGTAGATGCAGATACAGCTGCATTTAACATGATCATATCTGCATTTGCATTGCCAAAAGGAAGCGAGGAAGAAAAGAAAGCCAGGACTGCTGCCGTTCAGGCAGCTACTAAAAACGCAATCGAAGTTCCATTTAAAGTTATGGAGCTAAGCTATCAAAGTCTGGAAGTAATTCGAGCAATGGTAGAGAAAGGAAATCCCAATTCAGTAACAGATGCCGGTGTTGGTGCCTTATGTGCAAGAAGTGCCGTGATGGGTTCCTTTATGAATGTTAGGATCAACGCAGCCGGATATACGGATAAAAAATTCGTTGAAGAATTAGTAGCTAAAGGTTATGAGATCCAGAAGAAAACACTGGAAGAGGAAAGTGCAATAATCAAATTTGTGAATGAAAAAATCGGTATTTAAACAGGATCTATGATTAAAGTAAAAGTTTCACTGATATTTCTCATAATACTAGTTGCGCTTGCTGTGAAATCACAATGTACCATGTCTGTTGTACCTATTGCGCAATTTGGCGGTCCGGGCACTTATGTCAATAATCCCAGTGGTTTCCTTGGACCCTATCAAGTTTGCAATAATGCTGTGGTTTATGATACCTTAGGAACCTCCAACAGAAGGTATTACCTGCAAGGTGGGACAACGCTGTATTTAAAAAACTCTTTCTTTCATTATGTTTATATGGCTTCGAATTCCACTTTGGTCAACTTAGGTGGTATAGGAGATGTCTTCGTATATAAAACGATCAATTCGACCATCTCAGGGATGATCACTCCACCACCTGCCACCTGTGCTGCTGTGAGTTTTCCTACATTGGCTTGCAACGCGCCTACTGTAACCGGAATGGAATCAAAAGAAAATGATCTGAATTTTGATCTATTCCCGAATCCTGTCAGTCAGGTTCTTCATATTCAGAAAGGCAATAACAAAGAATGTAATTTTACTTTAAGCAACACTTTAGGTGCCGTGATTCAATTTGGCTCCATTGTTGAACAACATTCTAAACTGAATGTCGCAGTGTTGCCGGAAGGTCTCTACTTTCTTGAATTAAAACAGGACGAACAGTTCACTCGTAAACGGATCTACATAAGCAGATAAAATGAAGATCTCATCATTCGATGATGAGTTTTTTCACCAGAACTGCACCATTCACCTTCATACTTATCTGATACATTCCTTTTGCCAAAGCGTTTAATTCATTGACCGAAAGTTCATGCGTACCCGGACTTAACTTTTTAGAAGAAGCGTTGTACACTAGTTTGCCGATGATATCATAGATAGTATAACTGATCTCCGATTCGTCATCTAACTTCAATCTTAACTTTAAGTCACCATTGCTCGGGTTAGGAAACACCGACAATAGAGCTGAAGTACTTTGCTCTTTCATTCCATTCGGATCTCCGAAATTGATCTCATCAATATAGAGTCTGTTACCGAATCCTACGCCACCAAGATCTTCAACAAAAGCAAAACGTATCATAACGCTTGAATAAGGAGCTAGATTGACCCAGTTAGGATGAGTTGTAACATCATACAATTTCCAATGATT
>DAORJH010000372.1:0-2988 GCA_035438925.1 Bacteroidia bacterium
TAAAAATGAAAATGAACAATAAAATAAATAAGACGGTACTTGTGCTACTTATGTTCTTTATTGGCTTTTCAACACAGGCACAAAGTCCGGTTTATGCGCAGGTAAGTTCAAAAAAAGTTCAAGTAGGTGTTCCATTTGAATATGCCATCGTGATCACTGTTAATGCCAATAATTATTCTCCTCCCAATTTCAGTGATTTCTCAGTCATCAGCGGGCCCAATCAGAGCAGCAGCACACAATGGGTGAATGGTGTAGTAAGTCAGCAAATGACGCTATCCTGGGGACTTGTAGCAAAAAAAGAAGGAAAATTCACAATTGGCCCTGCGGTAGTAAACGGTGCCAATCAAAAGCATGAAACCAACGCTATTGTTATTGAAGCAGTAAAAGGAGCAGTAAGTCAGAATGCAGGAACAACAAGCGAAGATCCTAAATACAGCAATAAGGTAAGTGGCGGTGATCTTTTCATCAGAACCGGCGTAAGCAAAAACAAATGTTATATCGGTGAACAAGTAACGATCACACAAAAAGTATATTCCCGTCATCAACTGGTTGGATTCCAAAAATTCTCTCAACCCACTTACGATGGATTCTATGCAATGGCTCAGGAATCATCCAGCAAAGGTCAGCAGGCCATGGAGATCGTTGACGGAGTTAATTATTATACCTACGAACTTTTCAGAAGTGTATGCATTGCAAACAAAACAGGTAAGATCACTTTAAATTCCATTGAAGGTGATATTGTCATTAGAAAACAAAGTCAGTCAAAACCACGAAATATCTTCGAACAATTCTTCGGAGGTGGCGGGTACGAAGATGTTCCTGTAACAACAAAGAGTAAACCGTATACTGTTGAAGTTCTTGCCCTGCCTGAAGAAGGAAAGCCTTTGAACTTTAATGGAGCTGTCGGAAATTTTTCTTATAAAGCAGAAAGCAGTCGTACAGAACTAAAAGCCAACGACGCTTTCAATTTAAAACTACAGATCAGTGGAAAAGGTAATTTAAAATTACTGGACGCGCCAAAACTGAATTTACCGGAAGGATTTGAAACCTATGATCCGAAGATCATTGAAAATGGAAATTCAAAGACTTTTGATTACCTGATCATCCCCAGAACAGAAGGAGAATACGATCTTACCGATCTTGACTTCAGCTATTTTAATCTGGATACAAAAAAGTATGTAGTGCTTCCGGCAGCTAAGATCCACATAACGGTTCTCCCTCCTGATCCGAACAGCGCAGGCGCGCAGGTTTACACGCCACAGAATACGATCAAGGAAAGTGAGAATGATATTCGTTACATTAAGAAAGGCGACTTTGACCTGATCCAGGCAGATACTGAATTCTTTCATTCCGGTACTCACTGGGCTTTGATGATCAGTCCTGTATTACTTTTATTTGTTTCGCTTGCCGTTAGAAGAAATCACATCAATAAGAACAGTGATCTAGTTGCCGTGAAACAGCGTAAAGCTGTTCGCATTGCCAAAAAACAACTCAGTAATGCAGAAAAGCTGATGGGACAAAATAAGAAGGATGAATTCTATACAGAAATTCTGAATGCCATTAATCTTTACTTAGGAAGTAAATTGAATATTCCTGTAGCAGAACTTTCTCGTGAAAAGATCCAGAACTCATTGTCTATAAAGAATACTGAGGAACAGGTCATAAATAAAACACTAAAAACAATTGAAACAAGCGAATATGCCAAATATGCTCCCGGTGCAGTAAGTGGAGATCTGAAATCAGTATACAATGATACCATTGAATTGATAACAACACTGGAAGAACAAATAAACAGAAAGATGTCATGAGAAATATCATTTTCATACTAGCGATCATGTGCTCTGCTTTATTTCGTGCAGGCAACAACGATCTGATATTAAAAGCGCAGAATTCTTACGACAGTAAAAAATACAAAGAGGCAATAGAATCCTATGAAAAAGTATTGGGCACAGGCTTGAAGTCATGGCAGCTGTATTATAATTTGGGAAATGCGTATTACAGGGACAAGCAACTTGGAAAGGCCATTTACAATTTCGAGCTTGCACGCAAATTAAATCCAAATGATGAAGATGTAAGGATCAATCTGGGAATAGCAGCCGCAAAAACGGTTGACAAAATAGATTCGAAGGAGAATTTTTTCATTACAGCAGTGAAGACAAATGTTCTGGCTTCCTTTGATACAAAAGGATGGGCTTGGCTTAGCATCTTAAGCATTGTACTGTTATGCATTTCCTTGTTTGCTTTTATCAGCACATCTCAAACAAACGTGAAACGACTCACATTTTTCCTGATCATACTTTTTCTAGGCTCTTTTTGCCTCACTTACTTTCTTGGTTATTCTGCTTATCGATCCAAGAACGAAAATAAATTTGCGATCCTCACAGCAAGAGAATCCAAGATCATGAATGAACCCACCACCACTGCGAATTCAAAATTCAGTCTGCATGAAGGCACAAAAGTTCGTATTGTAGAAACAAACGGAGACTGGGTGCTCATCAAGCTCGATAATGGAAACGAAGGTTGGGTGAAGATCTCAGAAGTGGGTATTATTTAAGAACTCACTCTCTTAGCGTGAACTTCCTGTCTTTTTGAGCGGAAGATAAAATACACTCCAATCACAATAAAAGGTATACTTAAGATCTGACCCATGTTTATTGGCAAAGAACTTTCAAAATCACTTTGATTCTCCTTCAGGAATTCAACTAAAAAACGTTCGGTGAAAAAGGTCACGCAGAGAAATCCGAACATAAATCCTTTCTTAAGTACATCTCTTTTGTTTTTCCACATCCAATACATCACAATGAAAAGAAGAAAACAAAAAATTGCTTCGTAAAGTTGTGCGGGATGACGAGGCAATGGACTTTCCTTAATAAAAATAAATGCCCAAGGCACATCGGTAGGAATTCCAATGATCTCACTATTGATCAAATTCCCAATACGTATACACATGGATGCTAATGGAACAACAACAACCAAACGATCAAATAA
>DAORJH010000373.1:0-2971 GCA_035438925.1 Bacteroidia bacterium
GTGACTCTGATCAAATTATTTTTCTATGATATAAAAGATGTGAGTGAAGCCGGTAAGATCGTTGCTTTCATTCTCTTGGGCTTGATGTTGCTCGTTATGTCTTTCATGTACCAAAAGATCAAGGCTATTTTAATGGATGATTCTCAAAATAATGACAATGAAAAAAAAGATCAGAATAATATTGCTTAATTTCTTGTTGCTGTCTCTTTCGGCAGGACAAGCTCAGGTATTTACACATAGTTTAAATTTCTCTGCAACAATCGACGGATTACAGGCGCTTGCTCTTCCGGCAGAACTTCGGAATATTGCTGCCTCTGATCTGAGTGATGTGCGATTGTATAATGAACAGGGAAAAGAAACTCCTTATTTTTTAGTGAATGAAAGTTTCAATTACAAATCTGCCTCGTTCAAGGAGTATAAATTAACTGATAAGGAAACAGGGAAAGGAAGATACACACGGTTTACCTTGGTGAATGAAGAGAAGCGTAAGGTGGATCATGTTATTCTCAATATCATGAATTCAGATGCCTGGAAGTTATGTGACATTACAGGAAGTGATGATAACAAAGAGTGGTTTTCTGTCAGCGATCATATTTTTTTATACCACATGTATGATGATGATCAAACTCATTCGTACAGAAGCATCCATTTTCCGGCAGTGAATTATAAGTACATTAAATTCGAGATCAATGATCTTTCAACTAAACCGATCAATATCTTAAAGGCAGGTTATTTTGAAGGAAGCATCAGTGCAGGAAAATTCCATGTACTGAAAGATGCGAAAATGCAGATCTCATCGGATGAGAAGATGAAGGTGACAAACATAAAAGTTGAATTCACGAATCCGAGTACCATTGATAGGATCTCATTCCGAATAAAAGCCCCGAACCTTTACAAAAGAACAGCTGCTGTTTTTGTCAATAGAACCAGAACAGTAAAAAAGAGGGAAGAGATGTACAGAGAACAATTGATGGAGTTTGAATTGAATTCTGATAAGTCCAACAGCTTTGAAGTAAGGAATTTTCGTGAAAAGAGTTTCGATATCGAAATTCAGAACAACGACAATCAGGCACTGGAGTTCGAAAACATCGAGTTTGCCCAGCTTCAATCTTATTTGATCGCAGATCTGAAAGCGGGGGAGAAGTGCGTGTTAAAGGCCGGCGATAAGAAACTGAATTTCCCTGTTTACGATATTGAAAATTTCAGGAATAAGGTCTCGGGTCAGATGACCATCATTGAAGCCGGAGAACTAAAAAACATTCCTGCTCCTGTGTTGGAGTTAAAAGCACCTGAAGTTAAACTCTGGCAGGAACCCTGGTTCATGTGGGTTTGTATTTCTGTTGCATCGCTACTTCTTTTGATCTTCTCGATCAAGGTAATGAAGGATATGAAGAAGTAAGAAGTTCGAAGTACGATTGACGAAGTACGATTTACGATTTACGAATGACGTCCCGATTCGCCGCGGCGAACTATCGGGAGACGAAGTACGAATGTAGAATGAAAACAAGAATCAAGAATCAGGATGCAAGACACATTTCGCCGATAACCCGAAATAGCAAATAATTAACCCGAAATATTCAGAAGCAAGAATCAGGAATCAAGAAGCAAGACACTTTTCGCCGATAACCCGAAATAGCAAATAATTAACCCGAAATATTCAGAAGCAAGAATCAAGAGGCAAGACACATTTCGCAGGAAATCCGAACTAATAAATAATTAACCCGAAATAAATTACTTATAGATCTCTTTCTTCGCTGATAACAAAGTATTCTTCAATAAGCTTGCAATGGTCATAGGACCAACACCACCCGGGACAGGAGTGATGTAACTGCATTTCGGAGCAACTTCATCAAACTTCACATCGCCTTTTAATTTAAAACCTGATTTATTTGTGGAATCCGGAACACGCGTTGTGCCTACATCGATCACAACAGCACCTTCTTTCACCATATCCGCTGTCAGAAATTCCGGTTTGCCTAAGGCTGCAATGATGATATCTGCTGCGCGTGTATAAGAGGCAAGATCTTTCGTTTTACTGTGACAAAGTGTAACTGTGCAATTTCCGACCTTATTATTCTTTGCCATTAAGATACTCATAGGGGAACCAACAATATTGCTTCTTCCGATCACCACACAATTCTTTCCACTTGTTTCAATGTTGTATTCTCCAAGTAAATGGACAATTCCATAAGGAGTTGCGCTTACAAATGCAGGTAAATTCAGCACCATGCGGCCAACGTTGATGGGATGAAAACCATCCACATCTTTTTCTGCAGCCACTGCATCCGTTACTTTTTGTTCGTTGATATGTTTAGGTAAAGGTAATTGTACGATGAATCCGTCAATGTCTTGATCATTGTTCAGATCATGAACGGTTTTTAGTAATTCAGCTTCCGTAACGGTTTCGGGGTGACGGATCAAGGTAGATTTGAATCCAACGCGTTCGCAGGCTTTTATTTTAGCGCCAACATAAGTTTCACTTCCACCATCGTTTCCAACTAAAATTGCAGCGAGATGAGGTTGTTTTTTACCGGCAGCCATCATTTCTTTTACTTCAGCTGCGATCTTGTCCTGAAGATCAAGAGATACTTTTTTTCCGTCTATTAATTTCATAGCTACTAATTAAAAGAAATTAGATGAAAAATCATAATAATTGAAGGAAATTCTTTTGCCACGAATTTCACAAAATTCACAAATTAACAATGACACAATTGATGAACGGATGATCTATTCATCTTTGATAAAAATTAGATGGTGAATTTGGTTTTTTCAGGTGAAATCTCCACTTTTTAAATTGTTGTGGATTAAAGCACAACCCGTTTAAATTTGAGACTATTCTCTCCGAAATTGACTATTAAACCGAGTTTGAGTTTAGAAACTGCCAGGTAATTGATCACTTGTTTGTAATGGTCTTCAATAGCAGATTGCTGAGCCTTGATCTCCGTAGCAATGTAATCATAAACGACAAGAC
>DAORJH010000374.1:0-2956 GCA_035438925.1 Bacteroidia bacterium
CCAAGTAGCATGAATACTACTGCAATGATCATTAAAATTGGGTCGAAGTACATAATTCTATTTGTTTTAGCTTAAAGCATCAATTTAAGTGCCGTGCTGTTTCTCTGACAAAATTACACAAGTCTCTACTTCAATTCTTGAAAGAATGGCATTATTTCACAAAATTCGTTAAGCCAAATTAACAATACAACTTTAGTAAGTTCGGTTAATAATCAAGTATTGCATTGAAACTATACTTAGTTTTATTCGTTATTACATTATGCCGAATCGTCCCACTATTCTAGTTACCAATGATGATGGTGTTTTTGCACCTGGAATCAAATTTCTTACTTCTGTTGCAAAAAAATATGGCAAGGTTATTGTCGTTGCACCAGATAAACCACAGAGTGGTATGGGACATGCCATTACGATCAACTCAACCATCCGTATTCAAAAAACGAATTACCATGAGGTGGATCGGGAATATGCATGCAACGGAACACCGGTAGATTGCGTAAAAATGGCTGTGAACAATCTGCTAAAAGCTCGACCCGATCTTGTCTTGAGTGGCATCAATCACGGAAGCAACAGTTCCATCAATGTCATTTACAGTGGAACCATGAGCGCTGCCGTTGAAGGCGCACTGGAAGGATCTCCGAGTATTGGATTCAGTCTATGTGATTACAGTATTGAAGCAGATTTCACGCAAGCCAAAGAATACATTGAGAAGATCATTGAAAGTGCCTTAAAGAATAAAATGCAAAAGGGCGTTTGCCTGAATGTAAATATTCCCAAATTGAAAAAGGAAGACATCAAAGGAATTAAAGTAGCGCGTCAGGCCAAAGCCAACTGGGTAGAAAGATTTGATGAAAGAAAGGATCCTTACGGAAGAGAATACTATTGGCTAACGGGAGAATTCGTGAATTTTGAACCGGAAGCAAAAGATACAGATGAATGGGCCTTAGCCAACGGATATGTTTCTGTTGTACCCATTCAGGCAGATATGACGGCCTATCAAAGTTTAGAACAATTAAAATCACTGGAATCATGAACTGGAGTAAATTAGATAATTTCTGGAAGGGATTAGGTATAGGGATCGTTTTTCCAATGTTCGTTTTCTTCTTGTACTGGCTCTTCTTTCACAATCAACTGAATTTTCCCCGCGGCTTCATACGCTATTTGACGGGTGGATTTTTATTGAGCAGCGTGATCAAGATCTGTGGCATTGGTAATCTATTGCTCTTCTATTTAGGACTAACCAAAAAAATCGACAAGTTCACCAAGGGAATAATTCTCAGCGTGCTGGTCTATGTCGCTTTAGTAGCTTACGTTTCTTATTTCATGGAACCGGAATACATCTGATGAAGTATTATTTCATAGCCGGTGAGGCCAGCGGAGACATGCATGCAGGAAATTGTATGCGAGAGATCAAATTGCTTGATCCGCAGGCGAACTTTGCTTTTACCGGAGGAGATGTGATGGAAGAAGTGAGCGAAAAGAAAGCAGCGATCCATATCAAGGAAATGAATTTCATGGGCTTTGTGGATGTGCTGAAAAATATTGGCACCATAAAAAAGAATTTCAAAAAAGTAAAAAGCGATATTTTAGCTTATAAGCCGGATCTGTTGATCCTTGTGGATTATCCCGGATTCAATTTACGCATGGCGAAATGGGCCTTTGAACAAGGAATAAAAGTAGATTACTATATTTCTCCAACTGTCTGGGCCTGGAAAGAAAATCGCGTGGAGATCCTTCGCAAATACACCAACAAATTATTTGTGATCCTTCCTTTCGAAGAAGCTTTCTATGCAAAAAAAGGCATGAAGGTGTATTTCATGGGACATCCCTTATTGGACGCAATCGAAAGGAGAAAACCTCAACTCAAATCAAAAGAAGATTTCGTGAAAGAGAATGGTCTCTCTGAAAAACCAATGATTGCCGTGTTACCGGGCAGCAGAAGACAGGAGATCGAACGAATGCTGGATGTGATGATGGGAGTTACTTCAAAATTCCCCGCTTATCAGTTTGTTGTGGCCGGTTCAAACACATTGGATAAAGCCTATTATGAACCCTTGAGTAAAATGGGGATCAAGGTTGTCTTCAATCAAACCTATGAACTCATGAATTATGCGAAAGCCGGCATTATTAAGAGTGGAACTTCTACGCTGGAAAGTGCTTTGTTCGATCTTCCACAAGTGATCTGCTACAAAGGTGGAGGTTTGTCTTTTAAAATTGCAAAAATGCTGGTGGATGTGAAATACATCGGTCTCCCTAATCTCATTATGGATGCACCCTTGGTAAAAGAGCTAGTGCAGGATGATCTAACTACCGAAAACATTTGTCTTGAATTGGATAAATTACTGAATGATACGAATTACAGAAACGAAATGCTTTTGAATTACAAAAAACTGAAAGAAAGCTGTGGTGGCACAGGCGCTTCAAAAAGACTGGCCGCAGAGATCTTCCAAGATGTGAAAAAGACCAACTAAAATGAACAAAAAAAGAAATAAAATATTCTTCTTCACAAGCCTTCTCATTGCTTTGTTTTTGTGTGGATTCACTTTTCTGCCAACAGATACTTTACAGGTTCGCATCTTTGCTCATTTAAAGGTAAATGCCGTTCAGGTGAATGTACATGCGGGTTCTTACCGTGTTACAGCAGATGGAAACCTCATCACTGAAAGCAAAGGTGAGACGATCATGAAAATTGTATTGAAAGGTGATAGCATTCAGCTTTTCAGCAACGAACAATCTTTAGGTACATTTCATTACATCAAATTTTCCGGAAGCGAATCATCAGAGTTAAAAGTGAAATTGTTGAATCCGGATCGGAAGATCAGAACCTATCAGAACGATATCAGCTTTGCAGCTTCCGAAGGTTATATTAAAATGCTGAATGATGTGATACTTGATAATTACATTGCCGGAGTTACAGAAGCAGAAGCAGGAACCAAATCTACATTAGAATTCTATAAAG
>DAORJH010000375.1:0-2946 GCA_035438925.1 Bacteroidia bacterium
ATATGGTTGCGGGAACGAGTGTGATCCAAATGAATAAAAGAGTGAGCATTAAAGATACCATCCTTTATCAGGCCGTAAAAGATTACAAGATCGTTTATGATCAGGTGGCAATGCTGAGTGATGCGGATGCCAATACGATAAAGGAAGTTCTACAGTTTAGCAAACAACAGGAACAACCACAACACGTAAGTCTATTGGCGGAGAAAGTAAAGAATAAGTACGGGATACATGATGTGAAACAAAATGATGAGGATTTTTTAAATACTTTTCTGACCGATTATACGCATTATCAATTCGAAAAGTAAAAACGAATGTTCTCCTGATACTTTGTTACTATCGGTATAATTACTATATTTATTTCTCCAAAACTTGAGCGCATGAAATGTTTTTTTACACAACTTTTTCTTTTTGCAATAGGATGCAGTCTTGCACAGAATAAAACAAACTTTGTTTTTCAAAAGCAAGCCGTGGTGAATCTGAGTGAGATCAAAACAGACTATAGTCCTAAATTGCTTGTGAATGAAATGCCTCGTCAGCGCAATGAGAAAATGGAGATCTACAATTATCCTGCAAATTATCATCAGCAAGCCGCAAAAATGCAGGCACCCGTTCTGCCTACTTTAGCATTAGGACAAAGTTTTCAGGCCAATTACTGGGGATTGAGCACGCCCAATGACAATGACATGGCGATCTCAAATGATGGAATGGCCATTTCGGTTGTGAATACAAACATCTACGTGAGAAATACGATCACTAACTCCGTTGTTCCGTATAAATCTTTGGCGGCATGGACTACGCCAATCAATAGCAAGCATCAGGAATTCGATCCGAAAGTGATGTATGACCCTAAGACCGATCGTTTTGTTTTGGTTTGTTTAGTTGGATTCGTGGATACAACAAGCAAAGTGATCATTGGTTTTTCTCAAACGAATAACCCTGCCGGAAACTGGAATCTCTATATGCTACCGGGTAATCCTTTGAATAATAATTTATGGAGTGATTATCCTATGCTGGCCATGACAGAAACGGAAGTGTTTCTAACATTAAATTTACTTGTGAATAATCAACCATGGCAAACGGGATTTGTGGAATCGATCGTGTGGCAAATGAGAAAAGGAGACGGTTACAATGGATTGCCTTTGCCTGCAGTATTGCATACCAATATAAATACGAACGGAAAACCAATACGGAATCTCTGTCCGGTGAAAGGTGGAAGTAAATTGTACAAACCCAATATGTATTTTATTTCGAATAGAAATCTCGCTTCAACAAACGACACTGTTTTCCTTGTGAATATCACTGATACCATTGCAGCACCGGGAGGAACGGTGACCATTAAAACGATGACAGCTAGTGTTCCGTATTATTTTCCAACGGATGCAAGACAAACCAATACAACTCAATTTTTAGCAACAAATGACAGTAGAAACCTGGGAGCTTTTTTCGAGAATAATATGATACAGTATGTTCACAATACTAATAATCCCGGGAACAACAGGCCTAGCATTTATTATGGCAGGATCAACAATCCGGCAGCGGTGAGTCCAACTGTAACGGGTTATATCATCCCGAACGATACCATGGATTTCGGTTACCCAAATATTTCCTATGCAGGAAATTCACCAACTGACAATACGTCTATCATCAGTTTTGATCACACCTCGAATAAAGTTTATACCGGTGTTTCGGCAATTAGAGCAGATGGAGCAGGGGATTATTCTCCTATTTTACGAATACAGAACGGAGCAACCTATGTTGATCTGTTGGCAGCAACTTTAGAACGCTGGGGTGATTACACCGGTTCTCAACGCAGATACAACAATCCGGGAGAAGTTTGGATGAGTGGTTATTACGCATATAATTACAATTTCAGTTATCCTTATGCGCATGCGGGTTGGGTTGCACAGATTAGTTTGACTCCGATCATTAATACCGGAATAAAGAAGGAAGAACAAAATCTCAGTGCTACAGCCTTGTATCCGAATCCGGCAAAAGATATTTTTAGCGTGGACCTTGACTTGAAGGAGCCTGAATATTTGAGTTTTGAATTGTACGATGCACAGGGAAAAATGGTAACCCTGCTCTTACGGGATTGGGTGAAAGTGAAGCAAAACACCTTCAACTTCAGCACGCAAAGTCTTTCTTCCGGAATTTATTTTCTGAAGATTAAAGGTGCGAACAGCGATATCACCAAAAAGGTGGTGGTTGAGTAATTAGAAATCTTTTTTCTGGATCTTCTTGTGCGTTTCATTCACCTGCATCAAGGCAGCTGATCCATACCAGGGATGTAATTCCATTATGAGTCTGCCTGCTTGTATCGCAGGATCCGTCTCCGTTAATTGTTTTGCTTTCTCAACACTTTCTACATTAAAGATATAGATCCCTCTTATTTCAGTATTATCCAAAAAAGGACCGGCAACTACTAGTTCTCCTTTTTCAGCCATTCGTACGATATTGGCCATGTGTGCCGCTTGTAATTTGGCTGCCGTGGCTGAATCTTGATTTCGATTCGGACCAGCCTTTAAAAAGGCAATCACGTATTTGCGCATGCCGTAATCATCGGAGCCCAATTTTTTTGCTAGAACTTCATCGTATTCTTTTTTTTCCTGTGAGAAGGAAATAAAAGAAATGGAAGCGAATAGAAGAACGAAAAAATATTTTTTCATTTCGTGAATTTACAGGCCTAAAAGAACCTCTTCCGGATTCTTTCCACCGAACATCATGCGTGTTGGATTCTCCAGCATTTCTTTTACTTTTACAAGGAAACCTACACTTTCTCTTCCATCGATGATACGGTGATCATAACTCAAAGCAACGTACATCATCGGACGGATCTCCACTTTTCCGTTCACGGCCATTGGACGTTCAACAACATTGTGCATACCAAGGATAGCACTTTGAGGAGGATTAATGATAGGAGTACTCATCATACTTCCGAACACTCCT
>DAORJH010000376.1:0-2943 GCA_035438925.1 Bacteroidia bacterium
GGTTCCGGTACAAACCCGTGTCTTGTATTTTGAAAATGATTCTTTGTATAAAGATGACAGTGTTGCGATCTACCAGAACCCTCAACTCATTGGCTCCTTCTTTCCTGAGAATGCCGGCTCCCTCTCTATTTACATGACAACTCACTTTGCATTGAAAAAAAAACAAAGTGATTCTTTGGCTAAAAGCATAGAAGCTACTTTGGCAAAATATCGCTTTGACGGTGTACATTATGTTGGGAGGATCTTCGCTCAGAAAGTTTACTTGAATAATCTGGAAAGTGAATTCGGGCTGTTTCTTGGCATTTCTTTTTTGGTGATCGTGATTTTCCTCTGGTTTAGTTTCAAAAGTGTTTATGGAGTTGTTGTACCTGTGAGCATCGTTCTGATCTCGATCTTATGGACACTAGGTATCATGGGCATCATGAATAAACCGATCGATATCATGACCGTCATGCTTCCAACCATGGTCTTCATTGCCGGAATGAGTGATGTGGTGCATTTCTTTTCTAAATACTTCGAGGAATCGGCAAAAGGAACGGAGAAGACAAAGATCTATCCCTTGATCTTAAAAGAAGTCGGGTTTCCTACATTCTTAACATTGATAACAACTGTAGTAGGATTCTTATCCCTTTTATTTTCCAGCATAAAACCTATTCGAGATTTTGGAATTTATACTTCCGTTGGTGTTGTTGTAGCCTTCCTGCTGAGTTACACTTTGCTTCCTGCCCTGCTCTATTTTTTCACACCGGCCAAACTTGTGAATCTGCATCAGCACAATAACAGGACCTATAACAGAATGCGAAGTGGATTGTTCTGGATATTTCGCAATCAAAAACTGATCTTAGTTATCACAGGAATTGTATTGGCAGCTTCCGTCATTGGCATCAGACAGATCAAAGTCAATAATATTTTGCTGGAAGATCTAAGTGAAAGAGTGAAGATCAAGCAGGACTTTAACTTTTTTGACAAGAACTACAGTGGTGTTCGTCCACTCGAAATATTCGTCACACTAAAAGACCCAAATAAAAGTTTTTGGGATTATGATGTCATATCGAATCTGAACAAAGTGGATCTTTTCATAAAGAAAGAATACGATGCGGGATTCATGATCTCACCTGCTGCCATTGTTGGATCTATCTACAGAAATTCAACAGAAAGTAAAGCCGGCGATTTTCCGGATAAGGAAGAATTCGAAGAAATAATAAAACAATTAAAAGACAATAAGAATAACAAGGACATTAAGAGAGTAATGGATCCCGGAGGAAAACAAGCAAGAATAAGTGCCAAGATCGGTGACATGGGAAGCATAAAAGTGAATGAACACAATGCAAATCTTAAAAAATTCATACAACAGAATACCGACACCAATCTCATTCATTTTGAATTAACAGGAGCCGCGCATTTAGTTGACAGAAACAATGAATACATGGTGAGCAACATGACGCAGGGATTTATTTTCTCCTTGATCGTAATCGCTTTCCTTACTTTCTTCCTTCACAGAAGCTGGAAAATGGTATTGGTCTTCATTCTTCCGAATGTCATTCCACTCGTGATCATTGGGGGTATCATGGGTTATATGGGAATTGAATTAAAAGCAGCGACTTCTCTCGTATTCAGTATCGCTTTTGGAATTGCAACAGACGATACCATTCATTTTATTTCCAGATTGAAAATTGAATTGGGTTATGGTAAAAGTATCATGTACGCATTTAAACGAACCTATTTTGAAACAGGCAAACCGATCATCTTGACCACCTTTATTCTTCTCGGTGGTTTCATCAGTTTAATGACTTCTGATTTTCAAAGTACATTTTATTTCGGATTTTTGATCTGCATTACCATCATCATTGCTGTGCTGGCGGACATCTTTCTGCTTCCTGTCTTACTTTTTCTGATTTACGGAAAAAGAAAAAAATAAAACGGATGAATAAGAATAAGAACATCATCGTTATTGGTGGCGGAGCAGCCGGATTTTTCGCAGCGATCAATCTGGCCGAAAAGAACAGAAGCTATACGATCACCTTACTCGAAAAGACCAACAAACTTCTTTCTAAAGTAAAAGTTTCCGGCGGAGGAAGGTGCAATGTAACGAACAGTTGTTTTGAGAACAGTGAACTCATTAAAAATTATCCCCGTGGAGGAAAAGAATTGCAACAGGTCTTTGCTCGATTCAGTGTGAAAGAAACCATCGATTGGTTCGAAGATCATGGGGTGGCATTGAAAACAGAAGAAGACGGACGTATCTTTCCTCAAAGCGACGACAGTCAGACCATCATCGATTGCTTCATGAAATTGGTCAAGAAATACAGCATCCACGTGATCACATCTTGCGAAGTTCACTCGATCAGGAAAAACGAAAACTCATTCCAATTAAATACATCACAGGGAGAAATGAATGCCGATTCAGTGATTGTTGCACTCGGTGGACATCCAAAATCGGGAGCCTATTCCTTGCTGAAGAACCTAGGTCATACGATCATTGAACCGATCCCAAGTCTATTCACCCTCAATTTGCCACATGAAAAGATCAAAAAAGAATTGATGGGTATAAGCGTACCGAATGCAGAGATCATGCTCGCAAAAGGTAAATACAAGTATCAGGGTCCGGTTTTGATCACCCATTGGGGACTAAGCGGACCGGCAGTGTTAAAGCTATCGGCATTTGCAGCCAAAGAATTATACGAAAGAGACTATACAACGGAAATCATTGTCAACTGGGCCTACCCTTTGAATCAGAATCAAATTGAACTGGAAATAAAAAGAACAAAAAACAATAAACAGAAAAGCAAACCAGCCTCTACTCCACTTTTTTCGTTGCCAAAAAGATTATGGGAATTCTTCTGCGATCAGTCTGGTATAGACAACTCAAAAACCTGGGCGGAGATCTCGGCTAAAAGCTTGCAGCAACTTTGCGAATTGATTGCGCGCAGCACTTATCAGACG
>DAORJH010000377.1:0-2923 GCA_035438925.1 Bacteroidia bacterium
CCTTTTGGAATGAAGCCCGAACGTGCCTGGAATTACGGTGTGAATTTTACGCAAAAATTCAAACTGAATTACAAGGAAGCCTATGTAACGATCGATCTTTACAGAACTGACTTCACATCACAAGTGATCGTTGATGCAGATGCAGATCCTCAATCGCTTTTCATTTATAATTTGAATGGTCCCTCCTACTCCAACACCGGACAAATTGAATTTGGATGGGAGATCAGAAAAAGATTGTTTGTAAAAACTGCTTATCGTTATGTTGAGAACAGGCAGAAGTACCTCACAGAAATGAGAGAGAAGTCCCTTGTATCACGCGACAGGGCTTTTCTTAATCTGGCTTACGAAACAAAAAATGAGCATTGGCTATTTGATGCAACTGTGCAGTACAACGGAAGTAAACGATTACCATTCACTCAGAAAAATCCGGATGGTTTCAGATTGGAAGAAAGGTCTCCCGATTTTTACAATGTACTAAGTCAGATCACCTACGTACACAAATTCGAAACGAATGAATTGAATGTGTATTTGGGAGTAGAAAATGCATTAGATTACAGACAACATCATGCAATCCTTTCCTCATCTGAACCCTATTCAAAGTACTTTGATGCATCCATGGTCTGGGGTCCGATCTACGGAAGAATGATCTATGGTGGATTGAGATTCAAGATCAAATAAAAAAGCCCGGGCATTGCTGTCCGGGCCTTTATTTAAAAACTGATCTTTACCTCACGCCATGCATCATTTTCAGAAGCACTTTTGAAAGGACAAATAAGATTCCGGAGGCAATACCTGCCATCACCACAAAAAGCATGAAGAAGGAATAAAGGCTATTGATGGTATAACCCATGAATACTTTTTCTTTGATCAAAGAAGAACTGAATAATTCTTTTTGCATAGAAGTTTTTACAGCTTCGTCCTTTACATCTGCAAAAGAAACAAGGTCAATACTTAAATACTTCTGACCATTGATCTCTTCTGATTTATCCAATTTAGTGGTGATAACAACACCTTTTTCTGTCTGTTGATTCTCAATAGCAGAAGTCATTAACATTGTTTCAGGATAATAAGAACTCAAAGTACCTGCAAATTTATTCGCAGCAGAAGTTGATAAAAACCAAACGCCCATTAAAAGCGATGCAAACTTAACCGGAGCTAATTTATTTACCATGGATAAACCAATAGGAGATAAACAAAGTTCACCGAATGTATGAATGGTATAAAGACTCACCAGCCACATCATGCTCACTTTTGTGGAAGGGTCGATTCCTTTCACACCAATTGCAATTACGAGATATCCTAATGCCAAAAGAAATAAACCAATGGCTTGCTTGTAAGGAGAGGCAGGCTCGAGATTTCTTTTTCCAAGAAAGCCCCAAATTGCCACGAATACCGAAGCAAAGATCACGATAGCTACTGCATTGATGGATTGAAAATAAGAAGCAGGAATAACAGTGCCCATCAAATTACGATTCGTTTGCTCTTCAGCAAAGAAAGTTAAAGATGCACCTGCCTGTTCAAAGGCCGCCCAGAAGAAGATCACGAAAAAGGCAACAATGTAGATCACCCAAATTCTTTGTTTCTCTACTTTTGTCAATGATTTATCTGAAATAATGAATCCCGGAGCAGCAATAGAAAGAGAGAAGATAAATGAACCGATCACACCTTGACCTAGGAAGAAGAATAAACCAAACAATCCTGCCTCGATCAATAACCAGGTAATGATCTGAGATGAAGAAAATTCAGATTTTACTTCAGCAGCTGTATCCACATCACTTGTTTCACGAGCATTATTAGGACCAGCGCCAATTGGTTTACCCTCTGGAGTAACAATGTATTTATCTTTTAACCAGATGAAAAGGATCAAACTCAAGATCATTCCGAAACATGCGGCAAGGAATCCCCATTTAAAATCACCGGGATTTCCTGTATCTCCCAAAAACCCACAAACCAATGGAGCGAAGAATGCACCTAAGTTAATTCCCATATAGAAAATGGTAAATGCCGAGTCAATTCGTTTATCTCCTTTTGGATACAACTGACCCACCATGGTAGAAATATTCGGTTTAAAGAATCCGTTACCCAAGATCAAAGCAGTTAAACCTCCCATCATCAAGATTCGGGATGTATCTACATTTTCATAGAACGAACCGGCAAGGAACATAATGAATTGTCCGATCGCCATCAAAACCCCTCCAACAATGATCGATTTACGGTTACCCCAGTAACGATCGGCCATATAACCACCCAAAAGAGGAGTTAAATAAACTAATCCGGTATAACTTCCGTAAATATCACTTCCGAAAGCCTTATCGTACAATAGCGCTTTAGTTAAAAACAATACGAATATGGCACGCATACCGTAGTAGCTGAAGCGTTCCCACATTTCGGTCACAAAAAGTACATAAAGACCTTTTGGGTGACCTTTTTGAATTTGAGTATCTGACATAGTTTAGTTTAGAGCGCCTAAAATAGCCTTTTTATTTTAGTATAACAAGACCTGAATAGGGGGAATTTGAGGGTGAATCGACGAATGAATACGACTGCAAAAGGAATTTACAAATCCAATTGTCACCTTACTAGGAAATATTACAATTTGAAGCGCTGATCAATCAGTCAAAGTTTCGATAAATCAGCTCGAAATTTCTTTTTATTTGATCTTGCTTACATTCATCACCGTAGCTTCGCCACTTGTGCAAACGATCCCTGTCGCTTTGTCTTTTATCAGGGTTTCTACTGTGGCTCGATTCTTTTCTTTTATCACTTCCTTCACTGTGAAAACAGCCTCGTACAAAGTATCCACATACATGGGTTTCATGAAACTGAGTGATTGCTTCAAATAGATCGTTCCTTCACCCGGAAAAAGTGTACCGAAAACTTTAGAGAACAAGGAAGCACTTAACATACCGTGCATGATGGGACG
>DAORJH010000378.1:0-2912 GCA_035438925.1 Bacteroidia bacterium
CTACTTCTTTTACTCGCCTTTCTTGCGAGATAAAACGCTAAGTTGGGATGAAGCCTGCTGTATAACCACTGACAAGTTTTGCTGCTGAAGATCACCTTCAGGATCTTGTACCATGCATCACCTGGTCCTAGTCCGTCACCATGACCGATCAGGAATTTCTTACCGTTATAATCCTTTTTTATCGGCTCGCGATAAATATTCACATTCAGTTCCTTCGTGAAATAGTCTTTCATCCACAGGTCATGATTTCCTGTAAAGAAATTCACTTTGATCCCTGCATCTGTTAGTTCAGCGATCTTTCCCAATAAGCGTGTATACCCTTTTGGGATGGTGTAAACATATTCATACCAAAAATCAAATATATCGCCAACCAAGTTGATCTCTGCCGCATCCGTTTTAATTGAGTCCAGCCATTTGCATACTGCTTTTTCTCTCTCAAGACTGCTTTCAAGACTAGGAACACCTAAGTGAAAATCGGAAGCGAAATATATTTTTTGTCCTTTCAAAAGAGCAGATTTTCTTTGATGATCTTCTTTGGCACTAATTTATGTAAATTCAGCGTAAAGCGGATCTTATTCCAGAAATCAACATTATTGATATCCAGGGTTGTTTGTACATCTTTGCTATAGGCAGCTGGAATATAGATGTCAATGATATCTTTCCACAGAACAATATTGGCACCTGCACACCACAAGGCTTTCTCATTCAGCATCGATCTTCCATCACTTGTCACCACATCTGCAAATATTTTTATTGGGAGGATAAAGATCTTCGGGGATTTGATATTGATGGATGCGATCCATTGTGTACTTTGACCCAATGGAGTCCAGATCTTCATGGCACCATCATTTTCAGTGAACTGACTGAATCCAAATCCTTGTCTTTCATTTCTTGCAACAAAATTTTCACTGAAGGTATAATCATGATAACCGTTATAGCCACTTGCCCGGAAGGCATATAGTCCCTTGTCCGTTTCACTTCCGGCAACAAATGCACCTGCAAATGCACGAATGCTCAAGTCATGCTTCTTCGTAAAGGTGAAGTGATATGTGAATTCTCCGGAAACCTTCGCCATTTTATCTGTATGCTGCATAGAAAAATTAAAGTCATAAGGGTCAATTGCTCGTTTGCATTTCAATTCATAGCGAAGTTCATTAATAAAATAGTCCTGTCTTTTCTTTTTCGGGCCTTCAGTGGCAAATGTCCTGTAGGTGGAAGTGTCCACATCCTGTATCTCAGTAAAAAGATTATGATTGGTGTAAGAGATCTGCTGATTATAAGGAGAATTGGCATTTCTCTTTTTTAATTCAAAACTGATAAAAGGTGAAATATTAAGGTAATTCAAGTTAAGATCCCTGTAGTTGGTCCAATAAATAGAATTCAAAGGAGCAGTGTGATAGACATCATATGCAAAGGATCTTGTACTAACTCCAATATTGATCATTCTGAAAGTGCTTTTTGGAAGAATATTATAATTGAATTCGGCAGTACCGACAGGCGTTTTGGTCTTGAAGGCGTACATCGGACTAACAAAAAACTCAAATTTCTTTTGATAAAGGCCATAATTGTGAAGGTAGATACCTGCCATGGCACCATTATAAAAATTAACTCCACCCATTGGTAAAAAGTAGAGATCTCTAGCCTTAGAATCTTCGAGTCCTGATAGAAATCGGATCTTCAAAGGTTTCGATCTTTTGAAAATTCCGTGAGACCTGATCGAATTATTCTTACGGTTGATTTCAGGAAGACTACCTATTCCATCTATTTCAAATCTTTCAGCATCGATTGCAGGAAATCCAACTTCTTTTTTTCCGGTGAATCCATTGGACCAAACCATGCCTCTTATTTTGTCATTGTTGTAGGCATAAATAGCGAAAGGAACGAGTGTGCCTGTCTTATTCTTTATCTTCATCGAGTAACTACCGTCAGTTCTTTTTCTGATCGATTTCATTTTGTAATCGATCTTGTCCGTTGTATTAAGGAGTTTTCCGAAGAACCAATCCAATTCAGCGCCATTGAAATGCGTTAGTGTTTTCTGAAGGTCTCCTTCGGATGGATGCGTGAATTTGAATTTGTCATAATAGAATTGCATGGCCTTATCAAAATTATCTTCCCCCATATAATTGGTGAGATAATCAAATAGGGCGGCTGTTTTGGCATAAACAATAGATCCATAATTCATACTGGTGAAATCTTCAGAAGGAATATTGATGGCTTGATCGTTTCCTGCTCTTGCCGCAAATAAATATGCTGTTTCCTTGTCCTTCCAGTAAGGAGTTTTATTTAAGCCTAAAATGCGGGTTGTTGAATCAAGCCCAAGAAATGCTGATAGTTTCCTGTTGGGATATTTCGCTCGTATATATCTTAATTCGTAGAGAGAGTTGAGTCCTTCATCCATCCAGGCTTTATCTCTTTCGTTAGAACCTAAAATCCCATAAAACCAATTGTGTCCTACTTCATGCGTGATGGTCACATCGAGTTCAAAGGGACTAGACGCATCACCGATAACTGTTATATTAGGATATTCCATTCCGCCACCGGCCATGATGGTTCCATCAATTGCATTTACGTTGTTATAAGGATAATCGCCAAGCATGTAAGAATAGAAAAATGTGGATTCATTGAGGTAGTCGATGGCATTTTTCCAAAGTGGAAAATTTTTATTTGTGAAGAAAGCCCAGGAGTCAACTATTCGTTTTGTATTTGGAAGTTCAAACTGATCATGAAGGACATTAAAACGTTTGTCGGCAAACCAGGCGAAGTCATGAACTCGGTATTGCTTGAAGGTGATCGTTTTGAATTCTTTCGAGCTGGGTGGAAATCCCATGTCGTATTCTTTGTAATCTCCTAACTCTAGTCTTTGTATGGTACGACCCACATTTTCATTCAGGAAGTTTTCTTCTTCTACAGCA
>DAORJH010000379.1:0-2886 GCA_035438925.1 Bacteroidia bacterium
CGAAGCACGTGGCTATACGGCATGGGATCCAACTTCTCCTGCATTTATATGGGGAAATACCTTGTGTGTTCCTACGATTTTCGTTTCTTATACAGGCGAGGCGCTGGATTTTAAAACCCCACTTTTAAAATCGCTTGCAGCATTGGATAAATCTGCAACTGAAGTTTGCCAGTACTTTGATAAGAACGTTACAAAAGTAATTGGAACATTAGGATGGGAACAAGAGTATTTCTTGATAGATGCAGCTTTGTACAATATTCGTTACGACCTGCAGCAAACAGGCAGAACTTTATTCGGACATGCATCTGCAAAAGGTCAGCAATTGGAAGATCACTATTGGGGATCCATTCCTGAGAGAGTACTTGCCTACATGAAGGATTTCGAATATGAATCACATTTGTTAGGCATTCCGGTTCGCACACGTCACAATGAAGTGGCACCTGCTCAGTTTGAATGTGCACCTGTTTTTGAAGAGATCAATATTGCAGTTGATCACAATCAATTGCTGATGGATGTAATGGAGAAAGTAGCGATCCGACATAACTTTCGCGTACTTCTTCACGAAAAACCTTATGCAGGCGTGAATGGAAGCGGAAAGCATAATAACTGGAGTTTAGCTACCAACACAGGTAAGAATCTATTATCACCCGGAAAGACTCCAAAAACAAATCTTCAGTTCCTTACTTTTTTCATCAATACCGTTAAGGCAGTTTACGAACATGCTGATCTGATGCGAGCTTGTATTGCATCTGCCAATAACGATCACCGTCTGGGTGCAAACGAAGCCCCTCCTGCTATCATGAGTGTGTTCCTGGGAGAACAACTTAACAAAGTGCTGGATGAAATAGAGGTGAGCGTGGGGGATAAGAAATTAAGTCCGGAAGAAAAAACAGCTCTTAAACTCAGTATCGGAAAGATCCCTGATATTTTGCTGGATAATACCGACCGAAACAGGACTTCTCCTTTTGCCTTTACAGGAAATAAATTTGAATTCAGAGCCGTTGGTTCTTCAGCGAATTGTGCCGGAGCTATGACGGTATTGAATACGATCGTCGCGGATCAGCTTCAGCAGTTCAAAACAGAAGTGGATAAATTAATGGCTGCGAAGAAACTTGAAAAAGACGATGCTATTTTTCAGGTATTGAAACGTTATATTGCAGAGTCTAAGAAGATCCGCTTTGAAGGAAATGGCTACGGCGATGAATGGAAGGCAGAGGCAAAAAAGAGAGGATTGAACAACATTCCTACTACACCGGGAGCACTGGATGCATTTGTTTCGGATAAAAGCATTCATCTTTTTGAAAAGCTGGGAATCCTTAATCACCGTGAACAGGAAGCTCGTTACGAAATTTACCTGGAAACATATACAAAGAAGATACAGATCGAATCCAGAATCATGGTTGATATGGTAAGCAATCAGATCATACCTTCTGCCTTAAACTATCAGAAGACCTTGATCGATAACGTGAATGGATTGCACACCTTTATGAAGGACGCCGACTTCAAGAAAGCTTCTGCCACCCAGATAGAACTGATCAATGAGATCAGCGAAAGAGTCAGTGTGATCAAGAAAGCAGCCGACGATATGACGGAAGAAAGAAAAAAGGCGAATAATCTGAATAGCGCCAAAAAGCAGGCCCATGCCTATTGTGAAAGAGTAAAACCTTTCTTTGATACCATTCGTTACAATGTAGATAAACTCGAGAACATTGTAGATGATAATATCTGGCCTTTGCCGAAGTACAGAGAAATGCTTTATCTGAGATAAGCCAAGCTTACCAAATTGAAAAAGGGCCCACAGCAGGGCCCTTTTTGTTTGAATAAAGGGCATAAAAAAACCCCCTGCATTGCTGCAGAGGGCTCTCCTGATACAATCAGATTATTTTAAATGCTTAGAAAGGTGTTTAGCCATATCAAACATTGATACTTGATTAGCGCCATTGAAAATAGCTTTTAATTTAGCATCAGAATTGATCATACGTCTGTTTTTAGAATCTTGAAGTTTGTGTGATTTGATGTAACCCCAGATTTTTTTAACTACTTCAGTACGTGGAAGAGCTTTGCTTCCTACTACTTCAGCTAAAGCTGAACTTGGAGTAAGAGCTGCCATGAAAGCCGCGTTAGGCTTACGGTTTGACTTCTTCTTTACTTTTTTCACTTTCTTAGCTGCTTTCTTAGCTGGTTTCTTAGCTGCTTTCTTAGCTGCTTTTTTAGCAGGCTTTTTTGCTGCTTTTTTAGTTGCTTTTTTTGCCATTGGTTTTAGTTTTTAAGATATAATGAAACAAATCTATGTGTTTTTCAGAAGGAGGTGTAAAAATTTAATTAACAACGGGGTGCTTTTGGCCATTGGGACTTGCTGTTTCTTTACATTGGAGAAAATGCGAAAAATCGATAAAAAACAACTATTCCCCCAATGAAAAATGAATTTTCTCCAATGAAAAAAAAGTATGTTTTTTTCCATTAAGAGGCTGTTTTTTCATTGTGGAAAAACTCTTTTTTAGAGGGAAAAAAGGCCAAATTGCGTTTTTGACCCTTTTTTCATTGGGAATGCATGCGTTTCTCCAATGAAACAGACATAAAAATTGCTATTTTATCATCACAGAAGTCATGGTAAATGATCCTCCCACAGCAGCGTCGTTGAAAAATTCAACGGATTCATTCGTTTTTTTGTTTGCCAGTACATATAATAAAGGAAGGTAGTGCTCCGGTGTTGGAACAGAAAGTGCAATTGCCTTCCCCTGATTTTTATAATCGATCAAAGGTGCATGATCGTTCTCCCGAATGTGTTTTTTGAATTTTTCATTGGCCTCGAGGGCCCAGTCATGTCCGAATGGTGCATTAAAGTCACTTCCCTTCACTTGCACATAACCAAAATTGTGAACCATG
>DAORJH010000380.1:0-2885 GCA_035438925.1 Bacteroidia bacterium
GATCTCCTTTACCTTTTCGCTGATCTTTACAATTTGTTCGTCAGTTACTGTTACTTCTGTACGACTGTTAATGTACGTCACTTTTTTTAGCGAGTCATCAGTTGGAGCTTCATACTTGTATGTAAATGTAATTCCTTCGTAAATTTTAGAAAGGTCCTTCATCTGTGCAACTAGATCTGATACTTCTTTTGTCTGATTGCCGGATAAAATACTGATCAAACTATTCAGTGCAAGTTTCTGCTCAGCTATACGCCATTTGATATCGTCATTTGGCTTGGTCTTATATGCACTTACTGAAAAATGCATACTTTCCAGCCATCCACCGGTTAGAATAAGACTGCTAAGATCTGTACGCTGATTATTCTTCAGGTAATTATCACTTCCTCTGTAAGCAATTCCAACCAAAACCATCATGCTGTCTTTGTTGGTTACGTTTTTCTGAATACGTTCCATCGTCGATGCATCGAAAGCAGCAGAGATACCTAATTTATCAGCCAGTTGTTTAACGGCTGCCAAGTAACCCAAAGCATCCTGTGTTTGATTATATAATGACACATAACCCAGATCAGCTCCGTAAATTCCAAGGTTCAAAGACCTCGCGAAATCGGTGGAAAGGGTGTTTACCTTATTTGAGGCCGATAATACGGACTTATCATAGGTTATTCCACTTTTCTGGATCAATAAAGCCGTTTGTATTGGTGAAGGTACACTGAAAAGCTGCCCGCCAATGTTCAGGACGGAAGTCTTTACAGTATCTGCAGTCTCTACAATTTCATCTTTTCCATTTTCATCTTTTTTTCCACCACCACAAGAGGTGAGTGTGATTGCTGAAAGCAATCCAAAAATTACAGGTGTAATGAATTTCCTGTTTGTTAAATTTTTCTTGATATTCATCGACAAAATAGTGTTTTTGAAGGATTAAATCAGCGCAAGTAAATAAAAAATACTGATATCAACAAATAAAGATATACCGTTAAAGAGCCTACTTTGTTAAAAAGCGAAGACAGGTGTTAAAGACTGTTTTTAGCAATTTGTCGCTTAGTTATTATCTCCTCCGAAGTAACTTTCTTCAATAATATCTGCATTGTAAGCTACATCGTAAAGCACCTCGTTTAAAATAGCTTCGCTGGTTAATTCAACAGGTTGAACTGCCTGCACAATGATCGTTTCACAAGGTTCACCATTCGCTCTTTTGTCTGTGGTAACTGTTACCTGGGCATAAGTTCCATAACCACCTTCTTTCAAAAGTTTGTAGTGGTTGAGGTTTGGATTGTATTCTCCACAACGGCTGTTCATGTAAACAACATCTTTACCGAAATGACGGCCGGGGATTATCCAGGCGTAAACGAATTGATACCTCCAGCTTTCATCTTTCATTTTGATGGCCACGTCTAACCGGAATACTCCCGGGCTAACCTCGTCCATTTTATACTTCCATCTTTGAGCGATATTGGTCATCGCGGTCTTTAAGTCAAACATGATCTTTTCTTTTAATTGTTTATCAAATTTAAATAATTTTCATTAATAGCACTTCTTTTAAAATCTTATTTGAAGACGCAGGTTAAGCTGGCGGTTGGTTAGGTAATTTGGAACGGCATAACGATTCCCGGTCACATCTTGTATCCAGGTAAAGCTCACTGTGTTTTGCACCTGAAGTAAATTAAATACTTCCAGATAGATCCACATTTCTTTTAAGTGATTGGCGACCGACTTTCTTTTGAATTCTCTGCCGGATTTCAAAACGTTATAGGCAAATCCTGCGTCTACTCTGCGATAAGGGGGCATTCTCAAAACCTGCTGCCATCGGATATGCGTTGGTGGACCGAATGGTAATCCACTCCCGAACTGAAGATTCATGTTGAATTTAAAAGCGGGTGCTTTAGGTAAATAGTCTTGAAAGAAAAGTCCAAAAGTAACAAGCTGATCGGTTGGCCTTGGTATGAATCCCGGATCTACCTGAACACTGTCTGCCTTCACCTGATCGAATGTATATCCTCTGATGATCTCTTCATTTCTCTTGTTGTAATAGATGTAATGGATATTGTCTTTCGAATATTCATATGTTCGCATTAACCCTATGCTGGCCCAACTCTCAACTCCTTTCACAAATTCTCCGTTTATTCTCAGGTCAATTCCGGTTGCATATCCTTTTGTGTTGTTGTTTGCAAAATACCTTATTCTGACATTATCAACTTCGTAAGGGATGATGCTGCTTAGATTCTTATAGTAAAGTGCAGTAATGAGTTTGAATGGTCTTTCCCACATTTTGAAAATGTAGTCTCCGCTGAAAACAATGTGTATAGATTTCTGCGCTTTCACAGTGGTATTCACCTTTCCATCCAATCCCCTTAACTCTCTGTAGAAAGGAGGCTGGTAATACAATCCACTGCTTAATTTAAACATCCAGTCGGCTTTCCATTTGGGTTTGTAGGCCATTGTTACTCTCGGCGAGATCAATAGTTGTTCATTGACTGTCCAGTAATTGGCTCTGACTCCTGCAGTCAGAAAAAAAGTGCTTGAATCTTTCAAACTCTTCGTAAGATTGTATTGCGAGTAAAGCTGACTTCTTTGACTTGGTAAAGAGATCTTTGTTTTGTACACATCCGTTAACTCAATGGAATTGGCACTGTAGGGTACAAGATATCCGGCCGAATCCATGCTTTTCCACTCACTTAATTTATCTTCAATATTCTCTAACTGCAATCTCCCTCCCCATAGGAATTGAGAGGATTCATTTATAACGTGAGAGCCCTTGTGTTCAAAATTCACAACACTGGCTGTTAAATAATTTCTTCCGTTGTTTATGAAAGTGCCAATCCCCCTGTTAAATGCTACTTGCCCAAAGCTTGGTTTACCAAGATCGGCTTCCAGCTGATCAATGTAAT
>DAORJH010000381.1:0-2884 GCA_035438925.1 Bacteroidia bacterium
CGACCTTTCTTACGCTCAGACGCCAAAAAGGCGTTTAATTCGCTTATTTTCGTGAATATTAACACGTTTTAAAGGGGGCTAATGTACATTTAACTTTGAAATTCGGCTTTTTTTTTATTACTTTTGTATATTCTTTTAAAAAAAGGAACGATTATATGAAGAAAGCCAGAGTCCTTTTTGTTTCTCAAGATATTACTCCATACTTAGACGAAACATACATCGGTAAAATTTCCAGAAAACTTCCACAAGGCATCCAGGAGCGCGGAAAGGAGATCCGAACGTTCATGCCTAAATACGGTTCTATCAACGAGAGACGTCACCAATTGCACGAAGTAATTCGTCTGTCAGGTATGAACCTGGTAATTAACGACGTAGATCATCCTTTGATCATTAAGGTAGCCAGTATTCCAAGTGCCAGGATGCAGGTCTATTTTATAGACAATGAAGAGTTTTTCAGCAGAAAGGCAACTTTAACCGATAAAACATCAGGAAAGTACTTTGACGATAATGATGAACGCGCTATGTTCTTTGTTCGTGGGGTTGCTGAAACTGTAAAGAAACTTGGTTGGCAGCCTGATATCATCCATTGCCATGGATGGTTCACTTCACTGATGCCGTTGTACATCAAGAAATATTATGCTGAAGATCCATTGTTTGCAGATACCAAGATCGTGGTTTCATTGTACGATGATGAGTATCCAAAGACCCTGAATAAAAAATTCATTGAGAAACTTACTTTCGATGGATTCAATAAAAAAGACATCAAACATATTACAGAGGAATCAACTCACTTGAATATGATCAGACAATCCATTGATCTGGCTGACGGATTGATCCAGGGTTCAGAAAAACTGAGTCCTGAAGTTGAGAAATTTGTGAAGAAGAGTGGTAAGCCGTTCTTAGGCTTCAAGAATGAAGTTGAATACATGGATGCGTTCAATGAATTCTACGATATCATTCTGGAAGAAGAGAATGTATTGAGTTAACGATCTCTTTTATATCTTGAATACCCCGGTTAATACCCGGGGTATTTTTTTTAAACTTTTTTATGCATTTGGGAAACTTAATTTAAGTACTTTAGACCTTTATTAATTGAAAAAAGCGAAACATATTCTCTTCATTCTTTCATTCGGATTCATCTTATTCGCATGTAAAAAAGATCATAGTGTTTTAGGCGTTGAAGTTCAGCCTGCATCTGATGCACTGGCGGTTTCCTTCAGTGATACTTCACGTTTGTATTGCCATACGATCGCTTATGATTCCATTCTGAGTTTTAATGATCGGTATAAATTCCTTGGAAGTAATCAGGACCCTATCTTCGGCAGAACAGATGTTGGTTTGTACCTCAATGCGAATATTCTGAACAATCAGACTAACATTACATTCGGAGATGATCCAAACCTTATTTCTTCAGAGATCATCCTTGCAGTTGCTTCGCTTGATTTTTTAGGCACCTATACTAACGCACTTACCTATTCGGTTTTCCCACTCACTTCGCAACTTGTGTCTGGTAAATCTTATTACACAAATGGCTCTTCCATTTACAACAAGAATGCAGTACTTTCAAATTACACCGGAACACTTCAGTTAATGGATGGAAAACTTGTCGTAAGAATTCCGATCGATAATAATTACGCCAGTTCAATATTGACGAACAATCAGTTTCTGGTAAATAATTCCGTTTTCCAGAATACCTATAAGGGTTTTTACATTTCCACTTCAGGAAGCAATCTGAATCCTATCAATCAGCAAGGCTTCATCGCTAAATACGATCTCGAAGATCCCTTGAGTGGTTTTTACTTGTATTATCAGAATGGAACGCCCTCTGCTGTAAAAGAAAATAAAAGTTATCGTTTTACTTTTTCTGGTGTAGATGCAGTACGTTTCAATTCGGTGAAGTATGATAAAGGAAGTATTCCTGATCAAAATTTACATGCGCAATTGGTCAACAAAGATACAGTCAAGGGCGCACAGTCACTTTACCTGAAAGGATTAGGAGGCACCAAACTAAAAGTCTATATACCGGGCTTAAAGAATTATGCAGATTCTACTTCAATATCGGTGAACAGGGCAGAGGTCGTGTTTTATTTAGATCCTTCCTTTGTCAGTACCGGAGGAAGTTATTTCTTTCCTCCGAAATTCTCTCTCCTTCCAATTGATGAAAACAGTCTGGAGTTATTTGCACTCGATCAGGCGAATGAAACGGACCTCGCGCGATACGATGGCAAGTATGATGCTACTGGTAACCGCATTGTTTTCAATATTTCTAAGACCTTTCAGGCCATCATGCGTGGAACAAAGGTCAACAGAGGTTTTTATCTTGTGATCGCTGATCCGATCCCGCTTTATACAGCAAGAAGGGATAATTACGCAGAAAGAATTGTGTTGGCCGGAACAGCCAATCCGAATCTTTATCCAAGATTGAATTTAAGCTACACAAAACTGGATAAAGTGAAGTGATTTTAATTACCTGATTTTTATGATCAGATAATTTTTACTGAATCGATCCGTTATACAACTTTGATCAGGAACAAGAAAATAGCAGAACTTCTAGGGGCAACATTCAATGTAAAATCCGATCCTATTCATTTTATATGGATCTATTCGGAGCAGAAAAGTGAACGATTGCTTTACACGTGTGATTTTATTTTCCGACATTTTTTAAAGATCGAATTCAAGATCATTACACAGCTTGATGGAAAGTTGAATGACGGGAATCCGGTGATCAATTACTCTAAAAATACGCAAGCAGGAGGGATTCAGATCCAGCCTGAAGGATTGTTGTTTGAAACCGGCATCAGGAAAAATATTCCTGAATTTAGAAAGGAGAAGGATAAATTCTGTTTGTTTCCTGGTAAAATTGGAACTTCATTCGATCTTTTTT
>DAORJH010000382.1:0-2882 GCA_035438925.1 Bacteroidia bacterium
GCTGAAGTTCCACATTCCACCTTGTGGCTTGGTGTACAAACTTAAACTTACATACTCATTCATTGGAAAATTAAGATTCATGCTTCTAGGAAATTGAATACTGAAATTGATCTTGTCCAATCTGCCGAATCGTAAACCAATGAAAGGCATGTACAATCGGTTACCGTATAAGAAAGATTTGGTCAAGCCCAGTCTCCAGTTGAATCTTTCATTCTTGCTGTGACTGTAAACGATGGTATTCGCCATTCTGAAATATGGTTTTGAATCGGGATAGCTGGCATCTCTAGTCACAAATGGCGAGATGTCAAAGAACCAGATCCCTTTTTTACCCGGATTTACAATGATGCGCGTGCCTAGACCGGTTTTAAGTAGTTCATGTTCGCTGATGCCGTCGAATTTCGGACGAAGGCTCATGCGGTTAAATGTAAGTAGTATGTGTGTGTTCTTGCTTACGCCACTATCATGACTATGGTGTTCGATAGTAGCTATTGGAGTGCAAAGAGAGAAGATACCTTGTTTAATGCCGTAGGTCTTTAAGCGGTTGCTCATTAACTCCAGGGTATCTGTTATATTTTGCGTTGGTTTGCTGTAGGCATCGAGCAGAATGCTTGTCTGAAAATAATGTTTCGGCATTTTTATTTTAAGACTGTCGAAAGTTTTTTGTCCCTTCACTAAGCCCGTAAATAAAAAAACAGTGCTGAGAACTATCAGCACTTTTAAACTATGTAGCGTTATTTTCAATCTTTTCCTTTGATGCTTTCCAGTACTTTTTGTTTGAATTCGTCTTCGGCCGATCTGAGCATGATGATTTTTCTTGCACCGATCACTGCTTTTATTTTTTCGCTGTAATTTTTATGAAGTTCGGCTTCCGCTGTTTTTGTTTTGATATCGAGTTGATACAATTCCTCTGCTTCTTTTTCATCCATATTTTCAGGAGCCTTTCGTAAACTTTGACGCAGGTTCTTTCTCAATGCTTTTACCTTATCATTGTATTCATTGTAAAGAGGCCAGAATTTTTCTGACTCAGCCGAACTTAGATCCAGTTTCTTTGAAATAAAGGATACACGCATTTCTTCCACCTTATCCTTGTTACCCTGCGCATGCACGGAAGAAGAAGTGATCAGAAGGATCAGGAATAAGAATATGGTAACTGCGTTTTTCATTTAGATCTCATCCGGCAGATCGTCAGTACTTATCTGATCACTGCTGTCATTTGTTTTTTTATCCTCACTTTGTTTCTTGTTGAGACTTTCTTCCAGTTTCTTGGTGTCTACTACTTCATATAATTCATCACTCTCTACATTCTCGAGATTCTTATTCTTCAGTAATTCGCTTTTATCGATGCAGGCCAATGATCCACAATCCTTCTCAACCGGAGAGAAATAGGAATAGAAAAGCCAGAAACCAAGCGTAATGACAAGAATGGCTGCTGCAGAAACAGTCCATGTTTTAACACTGAACAAATTGATCACTTTCGTTTTTGTGCTGAGTTGCGATTCGATCTTTTCGGCTGTAACATGGAAATAATTTTCAGGAACAGTAAATGCATTTATTTTTTGAATTCCATCCAGAATAGGGAATACCTCTTCCTCATTGCCGGAATTCAAAGTAGTATCCAGCCCCTCAAAATAAGAGGTAGGAACTTCAAAATTATTTTGTTTGATCGTAGAAGAAAGCAAAGGGTAGAGCAATAGTTCTTGTTTTACTTCCAGTTTTTCGAAATAGTTTTCAGGAACTATAAATCCATGCTTTTCTTTCATCTTTTCAAGTAAGGGAAATTCCTTGTGTTCCTTGATCCACTCGATCTTGTTCAAGACCGAAGCCGAGAAGTCATTGAAATAATCCTTCGGCAAATCAAATCCTTTTGATTCATTGTTTTCACCTGTATTTTCTGACTCTTTGCTCATTGCGGTAATTGGACGTGATTTATGGTGTAAAGTTTAAGCTTTCATTAAATATTCTTCCACTTTCTTGGCGGCGATATGGTAACTGGCTTTTAAAGCACCGACAGAAGTTTCCAGTATTTCCGACATCTTTTCATAGGGCGTTTCATCGTAATACCTCATATTGAAGACGATACGCTGTTTTTCGGGTAAAGTAAGAATGGCCTGTTGTAACTTTAACTGAATCTCATCTCCTTTAAAAAAATGATCACTCTCAAGACTTTTACTTAACTGATATTCAATAGGATGAAGAGAAGTTGTGTTCGCTTTCTGTTTCTGACGCAAATGGGTGAGGGCCTCATTCGTGGCTATTCTGTACATCCAGGTATACAATTGGCTTTCCTCTCTGAAATTCTCTAATCCCTTCCAGACTTTGATAAAAGTGTTCTGCAAAACATCATCACTGTCGTCATGATCGATCACAATTTTGCGAATGTGCCAGTAAAGTTGTTTCTGGTATTTAGCAATAAGTTGACTCAGAGCCGCATTTCGGGTCTTTTCATCCTTAAAAAGTTCTAATATCTCCTTATCTTCGGGTTGAGCCACAATTTCCTATGAATTAGACGTAAAAGTAAAGTAAAAGTTTAATTTTGAATCCTGTCAATGACTCTTTTTGATAAAATACGTAAATACGAAAGTATGCACATTGTGTTCTGGCTTGTAAAAGACAGTTGCTGGATGCTGGAATATAAGTTGCTTGGAGCATGTATGATCCTGCCAACAATTTTTCTTGCGTTTTATCTTGCCATTAAAACCTATTCCACAAGAGATTTTTATATCAACATGGCCATTTTGTTCTGGATAACAGCCAACTCTTATTGGATGATCATGGAATTTTTCTTCGCGAATCATTACAAAGAGTTAGCAATCATACCCTTTACCTTAGGGTTTATTTTTGTCGCACTTTTTTATGCCAACGCAGGCAAAAAAAGGGAAGTG
>DAORJH010000383.1:0-2872 GCA_035438925.1 Bacteroidia bacterium
GACAAAAAAACTATATGATAATCAACTGCAGGGCTGGATAACGGATTATATTAAAGGTTTGAATTATATCATTTCACCAAAAAGCGCTTTTCTTCTCGCCGAATTCCTAGGTAATGATTTAAGCAAGATCACCAATGAAGTTGCAAAATTGGTCATCAACATCAAACCCGGCTCAGAGATCACGGCAGATCAAATTCAGAATCAGATCGGGATCAGCAAAGACTACAACGTATTTGAGCTTCAGGATGCAATTGGTTCAAAAGATGTATTGAAAGCAAATCGTATTGCCAATTATTTTTCTGACAACATCAAAGATAATCCCAATGTTCTAACGCTTGCCACCTTATATACCTATTTCTGTAAAATACTGAAATATCATTTCCTCTCTGATAAAAGTAAATTTGCTGCTGCAGGAGCTTTAGGGGTAAATCCTTTCTTTATCGATGCAATTGCAAAAGGGGCGAGCTATTATCCCACCACAAAACTAAAAGTGATCTTTTCGCTTTTAAAAGAATACGACCTGAAATCAAAAGGAGTGAATAACAATAGTTTTGATCAAGGAGCCCTATTAAAAGAACTTACTTTCAAGATCCTGCATTAACAAATTTTCGCAGAGCTACTTTTCCTTTTCTCTAAATTTCAAGGTTACCTCTCGTGCCTTACGGGCATAAACAGAAAATCATAACCATGAACAGTATTCCAAATTGTTCCGTTAGCTGCAAGGCAGTGAACGGAAGAGAGATCACTTTGCTTAAAATATTGATC
Source organism: Bacteroidia bacterium (assembly GCA_035438925.1). Classification (GTDB taxonomy): domain Bacteria; phylum Bacteroidota; class Bacteroidia; order B-17B0; family Aurantibacillaceae; genus Aurantibacillus. Next base: position 766 of record DAORJH010000383.1, read on the forward strand.
CCCCTGCTTTTATTTCTGCTGACATCATGCGGAGCAGATGCTTACGAAAAAAAATATTTTGAAGAACAGGCGATTGTTGCAGATTCCATTTCCAAAGAATTGAAAGGCCTATACGGTGATACAATAAATGGTATTACACATCATTTTGTAAGGAAGGCAGATGTAAAAATGAAGGTGAAGAGCGTGATAGAAACTGCTAAAAAAATTGAAGCGGAGGCGAAAGCGTCCGGTGGATTCACAAGTTTAAGTGAACTAAGTTCAGAGATCGATCACAGAAGCAGTGCTAAGTACAATGAAGACTCCTTGATAGAACAAACCTTTTTCAATGTAAGTGGAAAGATAAAATTACACGTCCTGGCAAACACCCTGGATTCTGTCTTACAGAAAATAACTGAAATGGGTCTGTTCATCGATCATAGAAGACTGAATGCCGACGATGTTAAAATGGAAATATTCGCTAATCTGCTTGCTGAAAATAGATTTCAGGAATATCGGAACAAGACGGAAAAATTTTCAACTGCAAATAACACCAAACAACAGGTTGTTCTCCGGAACAATATTCTTCAAAAACAGGAGTTGGCGGATAGTAAAAGAATAGAGAATTATGAAATGACTGAAAAGATCAATTACAGTGTGATCGATCTTGAAATTTATCAGGACAAGAACATGAGTACAGCGATCCTCCCCTTGGTAAAAAACATTCCCGATTACCAGCCCTCCTTCTTTGTAAAACTCGGGGATTCACTTCAAAACGGATTCACACTGCTTAAGAATTTTATTCTGTTTTTTGCCAATCTCTGGAGTATTATTCTAATACTTCTCCTACTCTTCTTCGCAATCAGAAAAACGATACAATACTACAGCAAAACCCCGTTGAATAATTCTGTTATAAAAAACAAGACTTAATTGATCTTAGATCGGAGTTCAGCCAGAACGGCCCTCGCTTCTTCAGTTGTCAATTGCATTCCGAAGCGGATCTTTTTTGCCAGATGGCTGAACTCTATTCTTTCGCCACCTTTCACCCAAAAACTCTGATTAAAAAAATCTGAGAAATTCCCGGGAACGATATCGATCAATTTGAGTTCGTTTATTTCGTCAATGTTGAATTCATCTACCTTCCCTTTATTATTCACTTCTCTCTGATAATAGATCTTTCCCTTCGTTATCCAGATCTTCTCTCTTCCCCACTTTTTCCAGATAAATGCTCTTAGGATCTTTACTTCATAGTACGCCCAGAAAGAAAGATAAACGATCACAAAGATTTTGGCATCATTTTGAATCAACTGAAAATAGTTAATGAAAACAAGAAATCCGCAAACCGACCATGCTGCAAGCCAAAGAAAAAGTAGCATCAGCTTTTTATTGTCAGCTGTTGGCAATATCACCACGCTTAGCATGTCATCCTTCTTTAAAATACTTATGCGCTCTCCTATTAACTTCATGAATTGAATGCAAATTTAATTATCTTTAAGCCAACTGCACTAAATTAGTCGGATCATTTTATGGATCAGCCTGAAAAAAGTTTAAACCTCACTGACGCGGTCATGATCGTGTCCGGAAGCATGATCGGCTCCGGTATATTCATTGTTGCTGCTGATATGACACGTGTTCTCGGATCTCCTTTTTGGGTTTTGATATGCTGGTTGTTAAGCGGTCTGATCACACTTTTTGCAGCATTGAGTTATGGAGAACTAGCCGGAATGATGCCGGAAGCGGGGGGCCAGTTCATTTATATCAAAAAAGCATACGGAAAACTGACAGCATTTGTTTATGGATGGACTGTGTTCACGGTGATCCAGACCGGCGTGATCGCTGCAGTTGCGGTTGCCTTTGCGCGATTTATGGGTGTACTATTTCCCTTTTTTGACGAGAAAAATATTTTATTTCAAATAGGAACATTCGAATTAAGTTCTACAAAGGTGCTGGCCGTTATAGCTATCTTCTTTCTAAGTTTTCTGAATTCAAGAGGCATCAATAATGGCAAACTGATCCAGAAAGTCTTCACGAGTACAAAGATCATTGCCTTGCTGGGATTGATCGTACTTGGACTTTTCATTTCCGGAGAACACTCTTACTGGTCAAAAAAGGGAAATAGTACACCCATAAA
>DAORJH010000384.1:0-2870 GCA_035438925.1 Bacteroidia bacterium
AATATTGCCTTTACCATCTGCTCGAACAATTATTTGGCACAGGCCAATATTTTAAAGGAGAGTTTTCTTCAGTTCAATCCTAATTTTAGCTTCTATATCTGTCTTACCGACAAATTTTCGTCTGAGATCAATTACAGGTTATTTGAACCGGCGATCATTGTTCCTGTAGAAAAGGTGAATGGCCTTCATGTGCCGGAATTAACAAAGAAATACGATGTTGTTGAATTCAATACTTGTGTAAAACCCACTTTTATTAAGTATCTCATCGATCAGAATAAGAATACGGAATTGCTCTATTTTATTGATCCCGATATTTGCTTTTATCAATCCATCGACAAGTTAAATGAACTGTTGAGAACCAGATCAATTGTGCTTACTCCACATATAACCAAGCCTATTGTAGTGGATGAGTATCTGCCATCCGAACATTTGTTTCTGAATTATGGGATTTATAATCTTGGATTCATCGGATTGAACCTGAAAGATCCCGAAGTAAAAGTAATGCTGGATTGGTGGGAACAAAAGACACTGAATCTGGGTTTTAATCGTACAGAAGAAGGCTTGTTTGTCGATCAATTGTGGATGAATCTGACTCCGGTCTATTTTAAAAATGTACATGTTTTAAAGGATTTGTCCTATAACATGGCTCCCTGGAACCTGCAAGAACGTTCTATAAAAAAGATACTTGAGAATGGTGAAGTCATTCTGAACGATGATTCTAAGCTGGCTTTTTATCATTTCAGTAATTTGGATACACAACGGTTGGAGATCTCTCGCTTTTACAAGAGATATCAGTTCCGTGACCTGCCACTTTTGAAGGAATTGTATGATGCCTATTTCAAGCGACTAGATGGGCAGAATTATGAGCAATTGAGAAAGATCAAGAATGCATTTACTTTGGTAAAAAAGGAGTCAGAGACCGAACAAAAAAAGGATTCTATTTTAAAGAGAATCGTCCTTAAATGTGCCCGAACATTGGAATCGCTTGCCAAAGGCCTTTGACTTGTTTCGCATAACTCGCTGTTGAAAGATTCAATGGCAAAAAACCCTTAAAAATCGTAATTTTAGATAGATTTGTATCTATGGCAAGAATCATCGATCTAAAGACCTTTACAGATAACAGGGGAAACCTGACCGTGATCGAAAAAGTCATACCATTTACTATACAGAGGATCTTTTATATATATGGTGTAAATGATTCCAAGAGAGGTGGCCACAGACATCATAAGACCATTCAGGCAGCTATTTGTATCAAAGGATCTTGTACCATTTATAATAACGATGGAAAGAAAGAGGAAGTGTTTCAGTTGAACGCACCGAATAAGTGTCTTCTTCTGGAACCGAATGACTGGCATTCCATGTATGATTTTACCCCGGATGCCATACTGATGGTTTTAGCATCAGAAACTTTCGACGAAAAGGACTATATTTTTCAACCCTACTGATAAATGATCGATTACGAAAATCTGGCTGAACTGAACAAGCCTTTTTTTAATGAGTACAAAAAAGTTTTCGCAGATACACTGGAAAGTGGTTGGTTCATTCTTGGAAACAGAGTGAAGGAATTTGAGAAAGCATATGCTGATTACTGTGAAACTCCCCATTGCATAGGCGTAGCTAATGGTCTGGATGCATTGATCCTTGCTCTCAAAGCATTGGATCTGGAGAATGAATCCGAGGTCATCGTTCCTTCCAATACATACATTGCAACTATTCTTGCCGTTCTTCATGCAGGCTGTAAACCTGTGCTGGTTGAACCGGATATCCTCACGTATAATATAGATCCAAAGAAGATCGAAGAAAAGATCACGTCAAGAACAAAAGCAATATTGGTCGTTCATTTGTATGGGAAAGTGTGCGAAATGGATAGCATCAATTCTATTGCAAAAAAGCATGGTCTCTATGTAATAGAAGATGGAGCTCAATCGCATGGTGCAAAATACAAAGGAAGAATTTCCGGTTCATTCGGTGATCTTGCAGCGCACAGTTTTTATCCGACAAAGAATTTAGGAGCCTTGGCAGATGCAGGAGCCATCACCTGTAAAGAAGATCGTTTTGATGCAAAACTCCGAGCACTTCGAAATTATGGCTCAGAAAAGAAGTATTACAATGAAATGATTGGATACAATTCCCGTCTGGATGAAGTGCAAGCAGCTTTTCTATCGATAAAATTGAAAAAACTGGATGCAATTAATCTTCATAAACGAAACCTGGCAGCGATCTATCAAACAAATTTAAAAAGTGATTTTATCAAACCACAAATTCATTCCGATCATTTTGATGTGTATCATATCTATTGTATTCGTCATCCCAAAAGAGATGCTCTGAAAGAGTATTTATTAAAGAACGGAATAAAAACGGAGATCCATTATCCTCTTGCTCCCAATAAACAAAAGGCCATGATGGGTATTCTGGACCATATTGAAACACCCCTTGCTGAAGAGATCCATCAAACTACATTGAGTCTGCCAATTTCTTATTTCCACAAATCCAGTGATATTGAAAAGGTAGTTGAAATCATGAATAAATTTTAAATGACGCTGATCTCTGTTATAACTGTCAATCTGAATAACAAAGCTGGTTTGTTGAAGACCATTAATAGTGTTCAAGAGCAGCATTCGGATCAGTTAGAACATATTGTCGTTGATGGTGCGAGTATAGATGGGAGTGTAGAACTCTTGCAAGAGATCAAGGCTACTTCATTTACATGGTCTAGCGAAAAAGATAAAGGGATCTACGATGCACAGAATAAAGGCGTTCTGAAAGCGAAAGGGAAATACACTTTGTTTTTAAATTCAGGGGATGTTTTTGCGTCTGCTTCAGTGATCCGAGAAGTGATCCCGCAATTGAATGAAAAAGATGTTATCTAT
>DAORJH010000385.1:0-2868 GCA_035438925.1 Bacteroidia bacterium
GAATCGAACCCGTGTTTCGTCCGTGAAAGGGACGCGTCCTAACCCCTAGACGAACGGGCCATTTTTTTATAGTATGGCAACTATTTCGGGAAAATCTTTTTATACAGCTGTTCTTTTTCCCAACTGTTATTTTTCAATTTTAATTCCCTTTTAATAGCTTCTATCTTATTTGAAAACTCTTCAAAATAGACAATCTGCAAAGGAATTTTATGTTTGATCGACTTCGTTTTACCTTTATTGTGATCTGCTAATCTTTTTTCAAGATCAGATGTGTACCCAATGTAAGTAGACCCATCTTTCAAACTTTTCAATACATATACAAAGAACTTCATGCCAACTTCTCTTTATTTCTCCATTTCACTATTAGACGCCACCCTTCGGGTGGTCACCCGTAGGGTGAAACGGGCCATCTCTTCTTTAGATGGCTAAAGCCAAATGTTAAATTTGGGATGGCAAATGTATAAAATTATTTGCACTAACAAAAATTTGATTGATTTTTTTAAAGTAAACTTACAAAACCAGATCAGCTAATCAGGGCTTTATCCCTATCACCATCACATCATCTACCTGCTCGTTGTTTCCTCTCCATTGATCAAACCCACTTTTCAGGAATTTAGCCTGATCATCCGACTGTAGCTCAATGATCTCTTTCAACCATTGCTTGAATCTGGATACCATCAGCTTTTTACCTCCTATGGTGTGATCAGGACCGCCAAATTGATCGGCAAATCCATCACTGAACAAAAAGAGTTCTTTCACATCGTCCGTATCAAGTACGTGGTTTCTTAATTCAATTCTGTTTATATGTGATCCTCCAACAGGTGTTTTATCCGGCTTGATCTCCATCAATTCATTGTTATTCTTGAACCAGATGAGTGGCCTGTTTGCTCCTGCATACGTGATCTTTTTCTCGTCAATTAAGACTGCAGCTACATCCATTCCGTCACGGTTCACAGAGCCTGCCAGATCTTGTTTTAAAGCTTGGCGCAATTGAACGTGTAAGGATTCGATCAATAGCTTAGGATCAACAATTCCATTCTCATGCGCCAGTTTATTGATGATGTTGCAACCAACCATACTCATCAAGGCTCCGGGTACTCCATGTCCTGTACAATCGGCCGCAATGATCAGTTTCTTATTATTGATCTCCGTTGCATAATAAAAATCACCACTCACAATGTCCCTCGGTTCATAAATAACAAAAGAGTTTGCAAAGATCTGATTGAACACGCTTTCTTCCGGCAACATCGCTGCCTGTATGCGTTTGGCATAATTGATGCTGTCAATGATGTCTTTGTTCTTTTCTTCAATTACTTTTTTCTGCTCGTGTATTTCGGCTGTTCGTTCTTTCACTTGCTTCTCTAATGTGAGATTCTGATCGGCCAATATCTGTTGTTTCTCCTTTTCCTGCGCAATGGAGCGAGCTGAAAGTTCTTCTACTTCCTCGAGTTTTACAGCTAGACTGCGATTTGTATTGGAGAAAACATAAGCCAGATAAATACTCATGGAAATTGGAATGCTGATGATAGATAGTAGAGAAAGTATCATGAGATATTCTGCTGTAGAATCTTCACCGCCATACTCTACAGTGCCAACGATCACACCTTCCATTACAAGAATGAAAATGAACATGAAAAAGATCAAAACGCCGGTTCCAATAATCCGAGCACCCATCATTTTTCTCTTTATAGCAAATACTACGGTTCGAACTGCTTCTATACAAGTGAATAATAGATTTGCGAAAATGAAAAGTCCTGCGATTCCTTTTAAACTTTCTGCAAATGATGTAACAAGGCATATCAGACTTATGCTTATTTGAATGATCATCATTCGTTTCCAAAGCGTAGGTTTGAAAAGGGAATAAAGGCAAAGACCAATACTTAAAAGGAATGAAACAAGTAATACTAGGTAATACCTGATAACAGAAAGGTACACAGCAGGATTTTCTGTGCTGATGAGCAAGTACAAGCAAAAGATGATTGAAGAGAAAAGGAAAACGAAGAGCGAGTAGTACAGATTTTCGCGCATTATTGGATAAAAGAGAAAGAGTAAGAGATGGACTATTGCAAGCGTCAGAAAAAAGACAAAAAGTGCAATAAACCAGAAGCTGATCTTTTCACCTGCAAACAAACTAAGCATACTTCCCTGTGGAGTTGTAACATTATTAATGCTAAAACCAGCCAGTTTTGCACCAAATCGATCTTTGTACTTAAGGTAATTGTGATTGGAGTAGCGAGCACACAGTAAATGTTCTAGTGTATCTGCAGTTGGAATAAAAATTGGCAAACGAGATATGACTCCATCTTCTTTTTCAGGATCGGCAGAAACTATTCCACTCGAATAAATGAGTCTTTCATCGAGGTAAAATTCTGAGGCGCCAAAATGTTCAATCTGCAAAACAATGATCTGATTTTGGTTCTTAAGTGAAGATCTGAATTTTACCCTGAACCAACCTATTCCATTGAATTCTTTTGAATAGGAAGAGTCCAGATTTAATTCAGGATTGACCAATGACCAATCAGAATCGTCGGTATTTCTGTTTTTCCATCTGGTATCATCCCCGGCTTTGAATTTCCAAAGTTTGGGTAATGGATTTCCTAATGCTTTAGCCTTACCTACGTCTAATGTAAATCCTGAGCCCTTCGTCTCATTTATTACCTCATGGTGATATTTGTTCCTTAAATAGGAAATGATATTAAAGAAAATTAAGAAAGAGAGCGCGATAACAAGGGAGATCTTCCTTCTGCGCTTTTTCACAAGTTTACGTTTATCGATATTAGAATCTTTATTCAATATTTTATTAATTGGAATGTTATACCAGTTTCAGTTTTTTAAGGATTTTATTACCCGAAAAGGTTAAAAACAAAC
>DAORJH010000386.1:0-2860 GCA_035438925.1 Bacteroidia bacterium
TCCTTGCACTCTTCGCACTTACATGTTTTAATTAGTAATGTTTCGCCATAGCCTTTTCCTTTGACTCTGCTTTGGCTGATCCCTTTACTAACTAAATAAGCCGCGCTCGACTTGGCTCTTTTATCGGAGAGTACCATATTCTGTGCAGCAGAACCATTGCAATCTGTATGTGAATCCAATTCAATAACGATATCAGGATTCGCTTTCATCAAATTCACCAGTTTGTCAAGTTCAATAGCTGCATCAGGTCTCACTTCGGATTTGCCGGCGTCAAAATAAATATTCTCGATCTTGATCGCCTTACCAATCACGATCTTTTGGGTGAACAGGTTCTTTTCTATATCAGTCCCTTTACTTAATTTGAATCTTTCAGTATTGGTAAAATAATCTGGCCTCTTTTCAGCTCCGATATATAGGTCTTTTTCCAAAGGAAGTTTGCAAGCTCTGTAAATTCCGGATTCGTCTGTTACGGCATCTAAGTATTTATTTCCGTCTTCATCATAAATGGCAACTTTAACACCGGCTAACGGTGCGTTCAATTCCTTGTCAATGATCTTTCCGCTGATGCATTTCTGCGAACGGGGACGCATCTCAACGATCAAGACGCTGTCTGCTTCCGTTGCATTCCTTTTAATGACTCTGGTGAAATACTCAGGAGAATTAGCAGTCAGATTGATCTCCTTGCCCGCCTTGAATCGTGTTTTGAAATATCCTCCGCTGTCAATTGATTGTCCAATGGTGCCATTCGGCGTCGTCAATGCAAATTCAGCTGGTAATTTTTGTTTTTCAACCGAATCGATGGCAAGGATTCGCGTGTAGAAGGATGCAGGATGATTATTCACGAAAAAATAAATATCATTGTCTTTTAATCCATTTTTTCTGTTTGAGCTGAAATAACCGCGTTTTCCGTCTTTAAATAAAAATACGCCAAAGTCATTGAACTGAGAATTCAATCCTGAGCCGGCATTTTCTGCTTCAATAAAACTATTTTCTGCACCGGATGGATCAGAGAAGAAAATATCCAAGCCCCCCATTCCTGGCTTACCATCACTGGCATAATACAAAACACCTTGTTGTGTAATAAAAGGACAGATCTCATTTCCGGATGAGTTGACTGTTGGTCCCAGATTCACCGGTTTGGTCCAGGCTCCATCTTTCTTTTCACACATCCAGATATCATATCCTCCGAGAGAACCGGGCATATCACTTGCAAAGAATATTTTCTTTCCGCTTATATCTATTGTTGGATACGCCGTGTTATAGGATGCAGAATTGTACTGAAAAGGTTTGATCTCGGGATGAGCATAACCATTGGTGTTGATCTCTGTATAAAAGATCTTGAGCATTGGTGTTCCGGAAGGAAAACCCGCCTTCTTCATTTCTCCCTTGGTGTAACAGCTCGTAAAATACATAACCGAATCGTCTGGAGTAAGAGCAACAGATCCATTCACTTTATTCCTTTGAATGATTGGATTGAATATCTTTCCTTTTTTCCAGGTAACACTGTCAGTCTTCTCTGCCGAATAGATCTCACTCTTCTTCTTTTTAAAATCGAATATTCGCTTGATGAAACTTTTATCTTTCGCTGTGATGTAAATCAATTCATTTTTGTAAATAGTAGGGTTGGATTCATGTTCCTCTGTTGCAAAACCATTCAATGGGTAAACCTTCATCAAGGCAGAATCCTCGGTGAAAAAGGTTGGATTGGCATAAGCACGACTCCAAGCGCCTACAATTGGATCATTGGAATTCCTTAATTCGTACAATACTCTTTTGGCTTCATCAATACGGTAGTTTGCCAATAAACATTTGGCATATTCCATTTTATCCTGATCACTTGCCTTAGCGTGTTCATAGATCGGTGTCCAGTAATCGATGGCTTTATCGTGATCATACATGCGAGAGTAACAAACAGCAATTTGTCTTGTCGTATAAAAATCACCTTCGTGTTTCTTAAGATGTTTGAGATAAATAGAGGATGCTCCGAGATAATCCGCTCTGATGAATTTTTTGTCAGCCACCAAGAGGTTGAAATCACCCGGATGCTGAGCTTTTAAAGGTGATAATTCAACTAAAAAGATAAGAATGAGCAGTTTCAGCAAAAACAGTGTTTTTACTTTTTTAATTGCCGGAGATTGTGAGAATAAAGTCATATTTAATGCTGAGCAAAAATACGAATATTATTGATATATACGTGATTATTAGGTAGATATTAAGGCATTCCTTAGTCTGCCTCGTAATAATCAATGATCAGTCCATCCAATGGATGAATAGAAATGATGCGCATTTCACCTTCAAAATTCAATACAGCTGAATCTGCTTTATAGTATTCACTTTCTTTACTTAATTGAACGGCTGCCAATTTTTTTCCTATCACGTCTTTCCACATCGATGTACTTGATGCGTCTACAACAAATATCTTGATCTTTCCTCCAAATTCCTGTTTCACTTCTTCCGCTGTCTTTCTAATATCCTCGGTCAAGTTTTCCAATCCATCTCCGTCTTTATTGCAACCCAGATCCAATTTCTCATTTTCATTCAACACCAGCTCAACTCGATCAATTAATTCTACAATGTCGTCTTTATTACTCTGGTTTTGCCATAAGTAACATTTAACCTTGGTCAGGATCTTGCCTTCAGCAGCTTTGAATCGTTGAAGGTCTTCGGGAGTAAAATAAGGACCTTGATTTTTATTTTCCATTTTATTTGATTGAACTTCTGGGACCGAGTTCGATCACAGAAAGATTTTTGACTTCTTTATTTACCAGTTCAAATTGCAAGGCTGTTTTTACCTTATGAAATCCATGTACACCACAAGCCCCGGGATTCATATACAACAATTCATATTCTTTATCATACG
>DAORJH010000387.1:0-2858 GCA_035438925.1 Bacteroidia bacterium
GGTGAGAAAGATCAACGGAGTAAGTGTTGATACCATGGTGATGGTCTGCAAAAAGATCATAAGTACGGATGGAAATAATCAAAGTGGAAAAGATCATTATTTGAAACTGGGCTTCAATAGTTATTTTCCAGCTTTGTTTGGCAGACCGGATACATTTACTGTAGAATTGGATGGAGAGAAGAGTGTTCGTAAGGTTAAATATCCAACCATAAAAACAGCACATTATCCTTCTATGCCTATTTCACCGAAAGAAGATACAGATCTCGTTGTTTGTAAAAGAGCGTCCATGAAGTATAAGTTTTTGGATAAGGATAACAAGACCATGCATTTGAAGATCTATGCCTTTACTAGGAAAAGATATACTAAAGCGTATCGGAGAGTGTTCAGGAAAATGAAGGAAGCAGGAACCGAAAATCTGGTTATCGATCTTCGTTACAATGGGGGAGGTAGTTTGGAAAATACATACAAGCTCCTTACTTATTTAATGGATAAGGAAACGACACAAACATTAAGGACAGGGATACGGTCTTATCCGGATAGAAAATATGTGAAGGGAAATATTTTCTTTAAGTTGATGCGTTTTGGATTCAGTGTGATCGCTACGAAAAGGACTGTAAATGATACCGATCATTATGAGTATCATATCAAGCCCGGAAAGAAGAATCATTTCAATGGTAAAACATATGTTCTAATTAATGGCGGATCCTTTTCTGCTTCCAGTATGGTGGCAGCCTATCTGAAGGCAAATGGCAGGGCCGAGTTTATTGGTGAAGAGACCTCGGGAGCAATAGAAGGATGCAATGCGGGCATAACTCCTTACTACAAACTTCCGAATACAAAGATCAAGATCCGTATTCCGGCTTTCCGAATCATTCATGATGTTAGTCCTGCTATTACAGGCCACGGCATTTATCCTGATCACCCCATCACCTATACGATTGAAGATGTTTTGAAAAGGCAGGATCTTGAGTTGAACAAAGTGAAAGAATTACTTGGATTAAAGCCTTGAGATTAATATCTTGTTCATCCTTTAATGAACTTAAAATCACAAATAGAACGGGTCGCTAATATTGGAGTAAGATCCAATTACCAGCCTTGGGAGATCTTTCTAACAAGAAAACAAAATCTCATCACTTTGCTTGGAGTTTTTAACCTGATCATTGCTGTTGTTATTTTTTTGCTGATCGATTATCCGGATATGGCTTTAGAAATCGGAAGTTGCATACTTATTAGTCCTTTTGTTCTTCTCCTTAATCATCGTTTTGGTTATATTTCTGCCTCATATGCGTTTGCTGCAGTTGGTTATGTTGTTTTTTTTCTATTATCTGTTCGCTTAGGTGAAGAATCCTTATCGGTACTGTATTATTTTCCATTGATCATTGGGCTTACACAAATGTTGGGGAGAAGAGAGATGGTAAGCCATCTGATCATGCAGTTGAGTATCTGTTTTGTTGCAATATTTCTGGCGGTCTATTTTTCCAGAACAGGGGTTTTTAGATCACATAATTATGGAAAGAACATTGAACAAATTAGAATGATCAACATAGTATTTTCCATTTTTACAACTATGATCTTTGTGATCATCATAACGATAGAATCCATTGGGCAAGAGAAGCAACTGAAAGCTGCTGTCAAACAAAAGGAGATCTTGCTTGCAGAATTATTTCATCGCGTAAAGAACAATTTGAATCTGGTGACCAGTTTATTGAGTCTGAAAAAGAACACCATTACTTCGGAAGACGGAAAGAAGGCCCTTGAAGAATGCAGGGATCTTGTTTTTACGATGGCCATGATCCATACCAAAGTGTATAGTTCCGGTAATATGGACAAGATCAGTTTTGACGAGTACATAAAGGAATTGACTGGAGAATTGATCCAAAGTCTTTCTCACGGTGAAAAAACAACATCAGATGTGAATTCAGATGCAGTGGTCTTGGATGTGTCTCAGGCAATTCCTTGCGGGTTGATTTTAAATGAGCTTATCACAAACTCCTTTAAACATGGAAGAATGGAGGGGCGGGCTTTGCATATAAAGATCTTTTTGCAAGCAAAGGAGAATGAGTTGGAACTTACATTTGAAGATAATGGAGTCGGAATGAAGAAAGAAGATAAAAGCAAGGGAACTTTAGGACTTGAGCTCATTCAGTCTTTGTCAGATCAGTTGGAAGGTAAAATGACAATTAAGGACGGACCAGGCTTTAAATTTGTGCTTGGTTTTCGTCGCTTAAATTAAACTCTAAAGAGGTTCAATTGCATTGACCATTTCGTATAGAAGCTTTTCGTTGGTGGAATTAAGAGCCTGCATATTCTCTTGCCATGCGTAAATGATGTAAAAGTGGGTATCCACTTTGGTCTGATAACGGATCACCTCGTACGATTTCGCTTTTGTTTTGCTATCGGTGAAGTTGGATTTTTTTCTCTCGAAGGAAAAAGCTTTGTTCTTGGTTCTGTCCCATTTCTGAACATCTTCGAAATGCAGGCTGCCAACAAAATTACGTTTGGTAGAATCAAGACCGGATTGTGTACTCGCATAGACAACTACGTTCATTTTTCCGTCTCCGTGTGTACGGTAGAAATAAACGCCACCACATTTACAAAATTCATTACCACTATCTTCCCAGGGAGAGATCCCGCCAAACTCTTTCGCATTCCAGCCTGCCGGAGGAGTGTATTTCAGAAGAAGATTCTTAGATTTTACAGTTTGGGCATTGGAGAACGCCGAGAGTAGGAGAAAGAGGATTGCAATTTTTTTCATGACATTAACTTTAGTTAAATATACTAAATAGCGTGATTTCGCCCTATAAATATAGTAACTTTGTATTATAGTTCTTTGACGAGATTTTGAATGTCAAATGTTG
>DAORJH010000388.1:0-2856 GCA_035438925.1 Bacteroidia bacterium
AAGTGAATACACTTGTGAGTTGTATGCTGCAGCGAATCAGAATGGAAAATGGAAGACACCTGAAAAGTTACCTGCACCTTTAAATCTGCCGGGTTTCAGTTCAACACAGCCCTGCTTCGGAAAATTAAAAGGGAAAACTGTTCTCTTTTTTGCAAGCAATAGGCCGGGAGGAAAAGGAGGTTTAGATATCTGGTATGCAGAGAAAAAAGCGGATGGTACATTTGAAGAGGCAGTGAATTGTGGTGCTTTGATCAATACTCCGGATGATGAGATCACACCCTGGTATGTGAATGAAAGAAAAACACTTTATTTCAGTAGTACCTATCATAAAGGTTTAGGTGGATTTGATATTTTTAAAAGTTTTTATAACGACAGCATCTTTTCTGAGCCGGAGAATGCAGGTTATCCTATCAACAGCAGTTACAATGATATTTATTATTCGGTGAACAAGGCCAGAGACCGGGCTTATGTTTCCAGTAATCGGATAGGTTCTTTCTTTGAGAATAAACTAAATTGTTGCAATGATATCTATCGTTTCAGTATCGATCCGTTGACGGAACCTCCCAAACCAATTGATAGCGTAGTCATCGAAAAGGATAAACTCAAATTGCTTTGTCCTTTGACCTTATATTTCCACAATGATGAGCCAAATCCTAAAACGAAATTTACAGTAACAACAAAGAACTATGAAACAACCTACAATGAATACAAGGTTCTGGTACCGGAGTATTTAAGAGAATATCCAAAAGGTCAAACGGGCGCGGATAAAGATGATTGTATTGACAGGGTGAACGATTTTTTTACTGACAGTGTTGATGCAGGAATGGAAGATCTGAGAAAGTTCGCCGACCTTACGAAGAAAGTACTTTTAAAGGGACAAACCGTAAAGATCACCATGAAAGGATATTGCAGTCCGCTCGCCAGTACCGATTACAACGTGAATCTGGCAAAACGAAGGATCAGCAGTTTACGGAATTATTTCATGGAAGTGGATAATGCCTGGTTTGCCAAGTATGTCAATAATCAAACGCCGGGTGAAGGCAAAATTATTTTCGAAGATGTGGACATTGGAGAATTGGCTGCCAGTCGGGTGAGTGATGACTTGAAGGATAAACGAAATTCTGTTTATTCGCCATTTGCGGCACGGGAGAGAAAGATTCAGATCATCGCCGTGGGATTCGGAGAATAGAACAAATTTGTTGTAATCGCATCATTTTTATATTGTACTATCGATCGCATCACAAACTTCTTGTATCGAAATTTGTTTCATGCAAATATTGTCGCCCTTACAGGGAGGAAGAATATGTGTGTGCACACAAGGACTACAGGAAACTTTTTTGTAGAGTGTGGTCGTGTTCTTAGTTCCTCCGTATTGCAAAGGAGAACATGGACCAAAGAGGGTGACAGAACTGGTGCCACAAGCAAAAGCAATGTGCATAGGGCCGGTATCATTGGTAAGCAGTAATTGAGTTTGAGAAAGCAAGGCAATTAATTCGTTGAGTGATAACTGTCCTGCTGTATTGATCACATTTCTTTTATCCTTTAGTTTGTTGTAAATGGATTCAACATAATTGACTTCTGATCTGTCTCCGATTAAAACCAGTTTAGCATCTCCATATTTTGTGATCAAATGCTCCATGCTTTGAATGAAAGAATAAGCCGGCCATCTTCTTTCGATGCGAAGATCAGAAGCATTCGGATTGATGACAAGGTAATTCTCATTGATATTGAGTCCTGTTTTTCGAAGAATGGATTCCTGGTAAATACGAGGTTCCGTTTTAATTTTCAAGTCTTTGATCGTAGACTTGCAATTCAGCAATTCAGCAAATTGAAGATAGGTGTTGGAAATGGGAACTTCAATATTGAAATTGACCAGATGATTATACATTCCTTTTCTAGTTCTTTTTGTTTCGTTCTTGAATCCCATTCGGTTTTTAGAGAGACTGAGTGTAGTCATGATACTGCTGTAGTTCGAGTAGAATTCCAGATCAATGAATACCTGTGGTTTTAATTTCCAGAGTTTACGAAGTGCGCCAAGTGAAGAGCCGATCACATTCAAAAAAGAATTATCCCTGATCAAGATCGTCTCGCTGATCTCCGGAATATGATCAAGCAAGGCCTTGTTGCCGGAAGTGCTTAAGAAAATAATTCTAGCGGATGGAAATTGCTGTTTTAATGTTTGTATCAATGGAGTCGCCTGAATGATGCTTCCTAATCCAACATATTTTGAAATGACAATGGTTTTAAAATCCTTATCAAGTGAATGATCGATTCTAAGAATGAACCCAAGTATCCTTGCTGTAATATTCACAAGATACACCAATGGACTACCGAAAACAGTGTCGATGATTATTTTACTTTTTGTTTTCAGCTGATCGTTTCTTAAGGATAACGGTTATTTCTCCTATACTGATGTTGAAATTGTGTTGCAAGAGCGCTTTAGGCAGAATGCGACAAAAAAGATTGACCATTGGGGTGAGTAGTGCGTGTGGATACACGTTGAATTGCGTATGCAAATAGGCCAGATTCAATGCTTTTTTTGAATGTTCGCTGTAGATCATGTCCATATTGCAATTATTTGCAAGAATTTCGAGTGATCTTTTATTGAAATAATAGAAATGTTCCAGTTTATAATGGGTCCACTTTTTTCCCATGATCTTATTCGAAATGCTGTCCTTGTGTGGTGTTGTGATGATCAATATTCCGTTGGGGTGAAGTAATTCTGCCGCTTTTTTAAGACTTACCTGTGGCAGACGTACATGCTCTATCAGATCGAACATACTTATGACGGAAAAACTTCCTGCTTCAAAATTATTTTGTTCTAACGTTCCGTTAAAGATCTTTTCTTTTCCGAAT
>DAORJH010000389.1:0-2854 GCA_035438925.1 Bacteroidia bacterium
ATCAGAATGACATTGATGCGCTTCAAGGCATCGCAATAGGCTGCTATATTATCGTAATGTTCAATTTGTGTTGTGAACTGTGAGCGACACAATCCTAATTCTTTATTTACAAAATCATCAGCAAACTTATTCCAGTCCTTTTTCGGGAAGGCAATAAAATGGGCATTAAGATTACCCGTTGCTCCGCCGAATTTAGCTGAGTAAGGAATGTTTTGAAACTGTTTCATCTGAGCATTCAAACGATCTACAAACACATACATTTCTTTTCCTAAGCGAGTAGGAGAGGCTGGCTGTCCGTGTGTATGCGCCAACAAAGCAATATTTTTCCAATCTTTAGAAAGCGATGTGAGTGTTTTTCGTATAGAATCAAGTGCAGGATCGATCACTTTTTCGGTCCCTTCTTTTAAAGACAGAGGTATACTTGTATTGTTGATGTCTTGTGAAGTTAGACCAAAGTGTATAAACTCAGTGAATTTTGATAGGTTCAAGGTGATCAGTTTTTCCTTTAAGAAATACTCTACAGCTTTTACATCATGATTCGTGATCTTCTCCGTGTCCTTGATGTGCTGTGCGTCGTGTTCCGTGAATTCCTGGTAGATCTTACGCAGACCTTTGACCTGTGCAGCATTCAGCTTAGGAAACTGCTTCAGTTTTTGTTGTGAAAGAAAGATGAAATATTCAACTTCAACCTGTACGCGATAGCGTATCAATCCGAATTCAGAAAAATATTCCGACAAAGATTCCGTTGTTCTTCTATAACGGCCATCAATCGGTGAAATAGCGCTAAGTCCAGTAAGTTTCATAAAGCAAATACCAAATATACGTGAAAATGGTGGAAAAAGGAACCTGAAATTTGGGCTTTTAACAATGAAGGATCGATCAAAACAGAGAATAGTAGTATCTTTACGGCCCATGCATTTTGAGGGTAAAACAGTTGCTTTTCATACACTTGGCTGCAAGTTGAATTTTTCTGAGACTTCAGCTATTGCCCGTCTTTTTAAGGAGAAAGGATTCATTAAAAAGAATTTTGATGAAGCTGCAGATGTTTATGTGGTGAATACCTGTTCGGTGACGGATAATGCGGATAAAGAATGCAGGAGTGTGGTCAGAACGGCCTTGTCCAGAAATCCTGAAGCCTTTGTTGCTGTTGTTGGGTGTTATGCCCAATTGAAGCCGGAAGAGATCGCGCAGATCGAAGGTGTTGATCTTGTTCTTGGCGCAACAGAAAAATTCAAATTATTAAATTACATAGAGCTGAGTGGTAAAAAAGCCCATGCAGAAGTGCATAATTGCGAGATCAATGAGGCTGATTTTTTTGTGGATGCATTTAGTGCCGGTGACAGGACGCGTTCTTTTTTGAAGGTTCAAGATGGTTGCGATTATAGCTGTACTTTTTGTACCATCCCTCTTGCCAGAGGGAAAAGCAGAAGTGATACCATTGAAAATGTGATCGCCAATACCAGAAAGATCGCGTATGAAGGGATCAAGGAAATTGTTTTGACCGGTGTCAATATTGGTGATTTTGGGTATGGGACATACCTGGATGCGGAAAAAAAGAAAAGAAAGGAATATAACTTTCTGGATCTTGTAACAGCTCTTGATGAAATGCAGGATATCGATCGATTCAGGATCTCTTCCATTGAGCCTAATCTTCTTACCAATGAGATCATAGCGTTTACTGCAAATTCAGGCAAGTTTGTGCCTCATTTTCACATTCCCCTTCAAAGTGGAAGCAATGAGCTTCTAGCAAAGATGAAGAGACGTTATAAAAGGGAATTGTATACAGAGCGAGTGGAAAAGATCAGGAGTGTTATGTCGGATTGCTGTATTGGCGTAGATGTGATCGTTGGTTTTCCGGGTGAGACAGAAGAACATTTTTTAGATACATACAATTACTTGAATGATCTGCCCATCTCCTATTTGCATGTTTTCACTTATAGTGAGAGAGATCAAACCGAAGCCGTTTCTATGACAGGTGTTGTGCCTGTGCATGAGAGAAAAAGAAGAAATAAAATGCTCAGAACGCTTTCTGCAAAAAAATTGCGCGCATTCTATCAGTCAAATATCGGAAAAGAAGGAGAAGTTCTTTTTGAAAGTGAGAACAAGGAGGGTTTCCTTTACGGCTTTACGCGAAACTATGTTCGGGTGAAAACTCAATACGACCCTTCTCTCGTGAATAAAAAAGTAATGATCACAATCGGAGAGTTTGATGAAGACGGAGTAATGAAATGCGATCTGAAAGTTACCGTTTAAATCAATCCTTCTTTCTTTTTACGATCAGAACAAGATTGTTTTCAAGCAGCATGTATCCAAATTCATAACAGTAATTGTAGGTGTGATTATTACGCGTAATGATTTGATTTGTATAATAGGTGAAATTAAATCCCTTATCACTTAATTTCTGTCTCGATAAAGTGATCTTATCTTCCTTTTTAAGGAAACCTTCTAATATCCTTCTGTTCTTTCGAAGTGTATTGTTCACATTTCTCACAAAATTGTTGTCATCGCTGTTCAATCTGTTGTTAAAGGAATTTCTGCAGAGATCGCTGCAGAATTTCTTATCGATCCTTCCTTTGATCGCTTCTCCGCATTCAGGACAACTTCTTGTTTCCATTCAGTAATGATTTACGCATTATAAAAATAAAAAGAGAATCTGAAATTTCAAATTCTCTTTCTAAAATAATAATAGGAGCTATGGGGATAATTAGTTGATGGAAGGAAGAAGGCTGTAATTTACGCCGTACTCCATCATCTGTCTAATAAAATCAGTTGGGTATGATATCTTCACGTCAATGATCTTCTCTCCGTCCATCACAGGAGTAAGCGTTGGCTGAATGAATCCCTGATAAGGGGC
>DAORJH010000390.1:0-2853 GCA_035438925.1 Bacteroidia bacterium
AAAGCAGATATTCTAAAAACAGACATCAATACCCTTACACCGGTAGAGGCTCTTTTCAAACTAAACGAGATTAAAAAATTAGTTGGAGGCTGAAAGGCGCTACTTAGGCAGGATTAGAACCGAATAGTTTTAGGACTAAGTGTTTATTCACGGCCCAAAATCTGCAATAATTGCAAAAAAGTCTACTGCAATTGCATAATACACAGCTTTGTTCATAAAAGCACCTCTACACCTTCTTTAATTGTACCATTTTCTGTTAACCTTATATTGCTTTATGGAAAGTAATTATCGTGACCAATAACGGTAAACTACTTTTACATCCATAAACCAACAAATAAAAAAACAATGAAAACCCAAACCTACAACCCGAAAAAAAATTACACCACCAAATCTTCTTTATTAAAAAGTGTTCTTTTGTTCCTCTTCTTCTTTTCCTTTTCAACTACTTTTTATTCACAGAACAAATCAGAAGACATTTTAGGTAATTACATGGTACCTTCTAAGGACGGAGCCATTCAGATCTATGAGAATAATGGCAAGTATTATGGAAAGATCATTCTCAACAAAGACCCGAACAAACTGGATGTAAACAATCCGGATAAAGAAAAACAGAAAAGAAAAACACTTGGATTGAATATTCTAAATGACTTTACTTTTGACGGGGATGACTGCTGGAAAGACGGAACGATCTACGATCCTAAGAACGGAAAAACCTATAGCTGCAAGATCACTCGAAATGCAAACGGAGACCTTAACATAAGAGGTTTTATTGGTGTTTCCCTATTAGGCAGAACCGAAACTTTCACGAAGATCAATTCCGGTAAATAAAGGTATCTCCTAAAACAGAGCAGATGAAATACATTTTACCCTTAATTATTCTGGTGCTCCTTCATAAAAGTTCAGAAGGACAGAATTACATCGATATTTTAAAACTGAGTGCTTCTACTACTCCATTGAACACTTTTGATTCTAGCAGCTCAAAAAGCAAGTTGATCCAAACGGATGCAGACCTTAGTATTCCGATCAAGCTTAACGAGAGAACTGCAGTGGTCAGTGGTGTGATCAATGAATGTTTTCAGACAAAGTTATTTGCATACGGACAAACAATGAGTTTTGGATCAACAACCCTTAAATTGGGAATAAACCATCGCCTGAATGACAAATGGACAACCACCATGGTACTATTACCCAAGATCGCTTCCGATTATGGCGATTATCACACAGGTGATCTGCAATTAGGAGGGGTCGGAATATTCAAATTCAAAAAAAGCGAAAATGTAAATTATAAATTCGGGCTTTACTACAACAATGAATTATTTGGACCATTCTTTGTTCCGATGGCCGGACTTTATTATTTAAGTCCGAATAAGAAACTGGAGGCTAATTTGATGCTACCACTCACTGCCGATATCAATTATCAGATCATTCCGAAAGTAAGTATTGGCACGAACTTCAACGGGCAAATACGTTCCTACCATCTCACCCATGCCTTGCCTGAGCACAGTGATACGTACCTCTCAAGATCCACCAATGAATTTTACGCCTATTTGAAATTCACATTAGGTAAAAATGTTGTTTTACAGACAAAGCTTGGTCAGTCGATCGCAAGAAATTTCAGAGTGTACGACAGGAATGATAAAGTAACATTCGGTTTGCCGGCTACATTTATAGGAGGAAACAGAAAGCAGTTGAACTCTGATTTTTCGGACGGAATGATCTTTCAGGCGACATTTATCTTTCGCGTGGCGACTAAATAATTTCGATTGAATCCATACTATTCTTTACATTTATGGAGAATAATTTTTCAACTCGTAAATAATGATCAGAATGAAAATAATTACAACAGCACTTACTTCACTTTTATTTTCTTCCTGCGTGATGGACATTGGCACAAATATGTACAAAAGCTGTACGAAGGAACAATTGTCACATTACAAGCCGGCAGAAGCCAGTTCACTATTCAAAGGGAACGACACATTGAATCTAAATGTATATGAATTAAACTCGATAGAAATTAAAAAAAGGTTAGTTGGACAGAAATATACCTGGGTACACATGTGGAGACCCTATTGCAAAGCAGATTATTGTGAGAACATCAATTACCCTAAGAATGTATCAGCGAAACGAAATATTCAATATTTATTACTTTCTCAGGTATACGATCTAGCTAATATCAGAAAATCGCTGGCAAGAACAGCTTACGATCAACCCGTATACGTTATTCAGAATTCATCTTATAAAATGGGCACGAAAACAAACGGAAAGAACAAAGCTGCAACACAGATGAGAAAAGAGCTTAACAATAATTCGAAATTGACATTATCCAAATGGGGGGACGATCTTTTATTTAAAGACACGCTTTTGATCTACGCAGGAGAGGTAGCTTTGGATGCGAATAGAATCGACAGTTTGATCAGTATTTATAAATGAACTTGGGGCTAATTTCCAAAGCAGTTTAACTTTCGGTTGAGGCCTTTTCGAATTGAATGACTTTTCATTCATCATTCACAAAGGTGAAAAAAAAGAGCGTTAGTCAAGACTAACGCTCTTTTTACAATTCAGTTATTATTATTTTACTAGCTTATAATTACTTTCTGATTCGTTGTTCTTAACGTTCAAAATGTAAAGACCATTGCTTAGTTCTGACGTATTTACTTGGATCAATTCCAAATTAGACTTTTGTCTGTAAACAAGTTTTCCGTTTATATCAGAAATGGTAATTTCAATAGCTGAGTTCCAGGAATTTTTAATATTCAGATCAGTATTGAATGGATTAGGATAAACACTTAGTAAATCATTTAGTTTGGTTCTTTCACCAATAGATGTAACCCCAAGCGTTGGTAGTTGAACAAG
>DAORJH010000391.1:0-2844 GCA_035438925.1 Bacteroidia bacterium
GAATGTTTCTGGAAAATCATTACTAAAAAAAACAGTTCTATCCTTTAAAAAAACTTTATACATTTGCACACTATGGAAATCAGTAAAAAAATAGCTCACTTTCTGCTGCAAAGTAAGTCAATAAAATTAGAACCTGCAAACCCCTTTTTATGGGCATCCGGTTGGCATTCCCCAATTTATTGTGATAATAGAAAAACATTATCCTTTCCGGAAATCAGAGGTTTTATCCGCGACTCATTTGTAAATGAGATCATTAAGAACTTTCCTAAAGCTGATGTAATTGCCGGAGTTGCAACCGGTGGTATTGCTTTGGGCGCTCTGGTGGCGCAGGAAATGAATCTGCCTTTTGTCTATGTAAGAAGTGAAGCGAAGAAACATGGCTTGACGAATATGATTGAAGGGGAGATCAGCAGCGGGCAAAGTGTTGTTGTGATAGAAGACCTTATCAGTACTGGAGGAAGCAGTTTGAAAGCTGTGGAAGCATTGAGAGAGAAGGGATGCGATGTGAAAGGCATGGTGGCCATTTTCACTTACGGGTTCAAAACGGCAGAGGATAATTTCAAGGCAGCAAAATGTCAACTCGAAACGCTTACCAATTACGATGTATTGGTGAATAAAGCTGTACAGAAGGAGTATGTAACGGAAAAAGATCTGGAGAGCTTGAAACAATGGCGACTGGATCCTTCGAAATGGACAGGAAGTTTAGTTAAATAAAGGCAAAATCAGATCTCCTTTTACTTAATTATTTAATTTAGTTCTACTAAAAAAAATTCTATGAAAAGAAAGATCTTGATGAGTTTGCTGATCTGTTCGGCTTTCCTGGTAAAGGCACAGGACATTGATAAAAGACCATTCATTGAAATAACAGGCACGAGTGAAACCGATGTCACACCCGATGAGATCTTTATTACGATCACATTGCAGGAAAAGGGAGATTCTAAGGAGCGTTCCATTGAGAAGCAGGAAGAGGATCTGAAATCCAATCTGAAAGAATTGAATATTGAATTGAATAATCTGATGTTGTCAACTGCCAATGCTGACTTCAGAAAAATTAAGGCATTTAAGAAGGATGTGGTGACATCAAAGTCATTCCTTCTTAAAGTGAATTCGGCTGATATGGTTGACAAAGTTTATAAGCGTTTGGATAAGATCAACGTATTTGATGCCTATATTTCCAAATTGAATCACAGTAAGATCACAGACTTGACCGCTGAAAACAGAGAGAAAGCAGTGATTGCGGCGAAGAAAAAAGCGCAAGCCTTGGCACAGGCTGTTGGGAATAACATTGGATCGCCAATATCTATCATTGAATCGGTAAATACGGTTGATGCGAATCCTTTCAATAATTCGAATTATAATTATTATGGTGGAAGGTATGCAGGGAATGTTGCGCAAAGTTTCAGTAGTCCTGAATTCAGTGAAAATACGGGAGATGATATTTCCTTCAAGAAGATAAAATTGCGTTCCAGTTTTCTGGTTAGATATGAACTAAAATAAATTGGCAGCCTTTACTTTAAATAGCGAAACAAATAAAACAGGATCGACACTGAAAAGTCTTTTTTTGTTCTTAAGTGACTTTAAGAATTTCGCAAGTATACTTCCCAATGATAAAGTGGAGGGATTTACTTATTCGGAAGACCAATGTTCTTTCACAATCAAAGGTATTACGCCTATGACAGTGAAATTAGAAGAAAAGATCCCGTTTCAATCCATTTTATTCACCAGTCAGGGATTGGGAAAATTCAACTTCACTTTAAAAGCTTTTTTTATTGGTGATCAAGATGCAAAGGGAGAGTGCAGGATAGAAATGGGTGGAGATCTGAATCCTGTAATTTTGGGTATGGCCAAGAATTCATTGCAGCAATTGATCAATACCATGTCACAGAAACTTGCTGCCTTGCGTGAGGAAGAGTTGCAATCTAAAGTTTAATTCTTATTTACTGAAGAAATGACTGAATTGATAAAGATCTTTCTTATTATCCATGTGGCAGCGGGATCAGTAGCGTTACTTGCCGGATTGATCGCTATCTTTTTAAGAAATAAAGTGAAACTGCATCGTCCTGCAGGAAAGGTTTATTACTGGGCCATGACAGTTGTTTTCATAACAGCTGTTTTCATCTCACTTGTAAAAGGAAATGTGTTTCTTTTTTGTGTGGCTGTTTTCACTTATTATTCCTGCTTAACAGCTTATCGTTCCTTGCGTTTAAAAAAGCTGCATCTGGATCAGAGACCAATGTGGTATGATTGGGTCATTGAAGTGGTTTTTGGTTTGATTCATATTGGCTTTGTTGTATTTGCATTGATGAAGATCGGGAAACATCCGGAATTCGGTATAATCGCCCTGGTCTTTGGTTTGATTGGAGTGAATGGGAATATTACGACGATCAAAAGGTTCAGAGCAAAGAACTTCAAACATAAGAATTATTGGTTACTCGCTCATATAGGAGGAATGCTTGGAAGTTACATTGGCGCATTCACTGCATTCATTGTCAACAATGGAAATCACATTCCTGCTCCACCGATCGTACTGTGGTTAGGCCCAACCGTTCTCCTTGTGCCTTTCATGATGTATGAATTGAATATTCATAAGAAGAAGGGTGGATTATTTCAAAAGACAGAATGAATTCGTCCGTTTTAGTTTGCATCGCTTTCTGTTTGGTTATGAAAATATTCTTTAATTGCAATAGTTTTTCCTTCAATTATAAATTTACATTTGATCGATCTTACTGATCTTTCAATAACCTTAATAACTAAATAAGATGGCATTAGCAGAAAAATTAAATGAGCGCAGCAACGGATTGTGTGAGTTGTGTACCGAAAACAAAGCTGAGCATGAGTATACAG
>DAORJH010000392.1:0-2831 GCA_035438925.1 Bacteroidia bacterium
CCATGGCGAATGAAAACGCAAGGGTTAAATACAGCAATAAAAAAACGAATCCGAATATTCAGATCTATGGAACTGATGAAAATTACCTCACCACAGCCGGATTTGAAATCGAAAAGGGAAGAAATTTCACTCCTGCAGAAGTTCAGGGAGGTGCTCATATTGTTTTGTTAGGTCATGAAGTGAAGTACAACCTGTTCGGAGATAAAGAAGATCCCATTGACAAGACGGTGAAGATTGGAGCCATACGATACAAAGTTGTGGGAGCATTAAAAGCGAAAGGAACCGGTGCAGGATTTGGAGGAGATAAACTTTGCATCATTCCGGTTACAAGTGCAAGACAATATTTTGGTGGGCCTGAAATGGACTTCACCATCAATATTCTTACAAAGAATGGATTTGTACTTGACCTCATTTTGTATGAAGCAAAAGGACTTTTCAGAAAAATAAGAAAAGTTGGATTTACAGAAGAAGATGATTTTGATCTCGTAAAATCAGATAACCTCGCCTCTATGCTTATTGGGAATTTACAGAAAGTGACAGCAGGTGCTACGATCATTGGACTGATCACACTTTTAGGTGCAGCCATCGGTTTGATGAACATCATGCTGGTGAGTGTTACAGAAAGGACCAGAGAGATCGGTGTCAGAAAGGCAATGGGAGCAACTCAGAACATCATCAAGATGCAATTCTTGATCGAGAGTGTGGTGATCTGTGTGCTTGGGGGTCTCTTAGGAATCTTATTGGGAATAATCATCGGTAACCTGATCAGCATGGCTTTAGAAACAGGATTTTTCATTCCCTGGTTCTGGATCATTGCAGGAGTTATCATTTGCATCGTTGTAGGTTTATTAAGTGGTTATATTCCTGCCAAGCGTGCCTCTAAATTGGATCCGATAGAAAGTCTGAGATTTGAATGATCAACTGTGCGTAAAATGAAAAAAATAATATTCTTATTTCTTTTTCTATTAATAGGACTGTTTGAAAGAAGCGCTGCCATGCCGAATGACAGTCTCTATGCATCCTGGCTCAATAAATCTCTTCCTGACACTATTCGTGTGAAGCGATTGCAGGTCTTTTCATTTCGCATCCTGAATATCTACGCCGATTCAGCTGAAAAATTAGCCTTTGAGGGGCTAGCCTTTCTGAAGAAGATCCACAGAAAGAAAGAAGAACCCCATTTTTTAAACACCATTGGCGCTTGCAACTTTTACAAAGGCAATACGGCGAAGGCACTTGACTATTACAACAGATCAGTTAAAGCTTTTTGGGAATTAGGAGATACACTTTCAAGCGGTGCCATTCTGACCAATGTAGCCGGCATTTATTACATACTTGGGGAGCATGAACAGGCAATAACGAATTTTAAAAAAGGACTTTCCTACATTGACACAACAAAAGAAAAAAACTTCCCTCGACTGGCCATGATCTATACGAACATGGCCAGTAATTACTCCGTCATGAAATTGAATGATGAAGCTATTCAGTGTTATCATAGAGCAACTCATTTTGCTTTGGCTAGTCATGATACAACAAGCTATGCAAATGCACTTACACAAATGGTCGCCTTCTATATCAACAACAATAGGATAAAAGAAGCCGGAGAAACGCTTGAGAAAGTGAATCCGTATTACAATAAATTGAATTATAAATTGGTGGATCTGTATATTGACATGAACAATGGCGGTTACTTATCCTTACTAAACGAACACAAAAAAGCCATTCCTTATTACTACAAAGCGCTTAAAACTTCCATTGAGATCAATTATACCGATGCCAGGATCGATATCTATCACGCCTTATTCAATGCTTACAAAGGATTGAAACAAAGTGACAGTGCCCTGTTCCACCATATGAATTATGTACACTGGAAAGATTCACTTAAGAATCAAGAAATAAAAGAGAAGATCATGCGGGCCGGTATGAATGAAGAATACAAGGCACAAAAGGCAATAGACGACAAAGAAGCTCAATTACAGATCCAAAAAGCAAAAGAAAAAGAAAAGATACAGATGATCATTGCATGGTCGTCAGTAATTGTTCTCCTTCTTGTAATTGCATTTGCTTTCCTTATTTCCAATCGCTTAAAGATCACCAGAAGACAAAAGAACGAAATAGAGCGTCAAAAAGTAGTTATTGAAGGCAAACAAAAGGAGATACTGGATTCATTACATTATGCCAAAAGAATACAGAATTCATTGTTGAGCAATGAAAAGTATATTGACAGGATACTTAAAAAACTGAAGGGTAAAGCCTAGTCTCAAACCCTCATTTTTCATTTTGCTATAATTTGTAGCTAGACTCTGCTACTTTGCGTACTACCTTTACTTTATGATGCTAACAACAACAAGCAATTACAGGGGCAGAGGTTCTCAAATGAACACGACCGTTCCTTTTCATCGATTTTCGTATGTAAATGACTATCCCGAATTAATTGATGAAGAGATGTATCAGGATGAGAAAACGGAAGTGATCTATACGGTCCCTAAAACCGTTGTGAATACAGTGGACAGTCCGGATCTTGGATTAGAATACTCCTTGAATCCCTACCAGGGTTGCGAGCACGGCTGTGTTTATTGTTATGCAAGAAATACGCATGAGTATTGGGGCTTCAGTGCCGGAATGGAATTTGAGCAAAAGATCATTGTGAAACAGAATGTGATAGAAGTATTAGAAAAACAACTGAGTAGTAAAAAATGGCAACCCAAACCTATTTTACTCTCAGGAAATACAGATTGTTATCAACCTTTAGAGAGAAAATTTGAGATCACCAGAAAAGTATTGCAAACCTGTTTGAAATTCAAGCATCCGGTTAGCATTATCACAAAAAACAC
>DAORJH010000393.1:0-2829 GCA_035438925.1 Bacteroidia bacterium
CTGCTGAAGTGAATTCTGTTTGTGTTTGCAGAAAATTGTTTCGTGCATTCATCAACACAGCAATTCCCGGTACGGAATAAGATCCAACACTAACGTTTGCTGTCAGTCCGTTTTGAAAATTGGTATAAGAGTAAGATTTATGTGTATCGGATTGCACAGAGGTATCGATCAGTGCCTGATGAACAGTGGCAAGACTGGTATAGGTTCCGGTTGCGATCATTTCATTAATGATGGTCTTGATATGGGCATTGAACATTTTTTTCCAGCGCGCATTCCCTTGAATTTTATTGATCAAAGGCCAGTGAATATCCGTTGCATGTATGTTCAGCGCCAGTTGCTGCTCTTGTGAGATACTTAAACTTCCCAGACTCACGGTACCGGTTCCCACAAATGGAAATCCTCCGAAATTCATGTTCAGGTCCCAGATGACAGGAGTATAACGATTATGCTCATTTTTATAGAGGTAATAATTCTGGCAGAAAGCACCACTGTAACTGTCTAAATTGATGAGTGCTGTATTAAAGGCCAGCATCCAGATCGCTCTGTCAAGATCCAGGTTGTTTTCAAGAGAAGATGGAAAATTGGTGACTGTATCGCACAAACGTACCAGATCATTCCATCCGTAATCTGATTTCACTTCATAAAAATTCAGATAAGCGGCACTGTCGTTGCCTAAATAGCGCAAATTACATTTGGTGGCAGAACCGGGAATGACTGCAGGATTGCATTTTACACTGATGTTATCAGAGGTATAGAAATGATCGGAGTAGAATTTTTTATTGATGCTTTCTGTATTACTGTACACTCCGTAATAGGCGCCATTGATATACACTTTGGCAAAATTCGACTTCGGACAATCCATGTAATTACCGAGGATCTGATAAGAAAGAACTTCTCTTATCATGGAAGGATCTTGATAGTTATTGCCAAGCTTGATATCAACAATACCATTATAGGATTGATTTTGATAAGCGTCGAGTTCAATGTGCAATGGATTTTTAATGGAAGCGATGTTATAGGAACTGTTTCCTTTATATTTCACTCCAACATTGTTGAACAAAGTTCCATTCACCTTTACCCAATCGGCTTTGATGTAGCCTTCCGCACCGGCTTTAGCAGTATCCATTTGATAGTCCCAGTTACTTTGTGAGAACCAAATTTCAATTTTCTGAATGGTACCCAGGTCATAAAAAGATTGCGCTCCACTGTTTACACTGCAGAATATAAAAAACATTGCGCCCACAAAGGAGCGCAATGTTGAATTTTTTAGTAATGTAGAATAGAAAGGGATCACTTTTTATTGAACAATGAGTTTAGCATGCTGATAGCCTTCTTTGTTTCCTAAATAGACCTGATAAACTCCTTTGGCATATTTCTGAAGGTCGACCTTTATTTCATTTTCTTCACTGGCTTCAATGCTGAGCTGCTCTACAAGCTTACCGCTGATATCTACAATGGCAAGAGTTCCTGCTGTTTTGAAAGGCTTTTGAATTGTTACCTGATCGTGAGAAGGATTTGGGAATAATATAAGAGAAGAAGCTTCAATGCTGTTCTCTTTAATACTCACAGGAGGAGCGGCACAAACCACACAGCTGTTGAAACAAACAGTCGGCAGGATGGTATCGGCTTGCAAATTATGCGTTCTTAAACTGGCCGTTGCGCAAGCGCCGGGAACTGTTTCTGTACTTATGGCCGTATTGCTTTTGTAATACTTGAAAGATTGTACACCTGTATTCAAATACGCAATGATCTCCCATTTGGTACCATCTAAATTTGTAAGATGAGTGGTAGCAGGATTATTTCCCTGGTAGGTACTTCCCAAATGAACTCCTGTTGTGGGAACAGGTGCTGCATATTGCATATCTACCACGTAACGCAACAAAGTTTTTCCTGCAGGTGAATTCTCTCCGAATTTCACAGCTCCTAAAAAGGAAGTGTCATTTTGAAGTGAATCAACATACATCCATCGGTTATCATTGAAGTTATAACCTACTCTTGCTTTTTCCGGTACGAATTCCACTTCATAACTTTGATTTCCATTCACGAATTTGAATTCGTATTTCTGAAAGGCAGGTATGTTCACGATCACGGTATAGATCGAAGTAGCAGGCACATTGGTCATTTGAATAGTAGCAGGGTCAAAATTCAAGGAGTATCCTGCTGCTACTTGGAAATCACCCATCACGTGTATGCCGGTTGGATTAATTGTATAGGTTCCCATGTCAACTGCAAATTTCACTTTTTTCGCTGAAACATTACCGGCTAAAAGAATGGCCAATAAGGGGAGAATTAATTTTCTGATCATATGCTTATTTTTTTTTGAATTATTTTATTAAAGTGATCTTTTTTGTGATACTGCTTTTCTCTGCTTTCACAGTACAGAAATACAAACCATTGCTGAACTCCCTCATGTCTACTGTTTTCACATTCTTATCTGTGTAAACTAATTCACCGTTGATATTGTGAATATTCACTTCATATTCCTGCAATCCCTCTATGGAAATATTCAAAAGGCCATTGTTTGGATTCGGATACAATTGCAAAGTATTCAGTTCGGCACTTCTGTCATTCATGCCAAGGGGTTGTGGCGGAAAATAGATGTGATAGTATCCCGGTGAGTATTGAAATTCACAGGTGTTCGGATCGGTGATGCGTAACATGTAAATTCCGGTTGCATTCGGCAGACAGAAATTTCCTGTTGCTCCCGGCAGTGCTGTTCCATTTCTGTACCATTGATAGGCAGAAGCAACTGTCGTTGTGGTCAGCAATCCTCCATAGAGTGTAATGGTTGGTTGAGCCAAGGGTTGATTCATGATATAACAGGTAGGG
>DAORJH010000394.1:0-2825 GCA_035438925.1 Bacteroidia bacterium
TCCTGCTGTGGGCAAAGTAATGATAAAAGGAAATGGCACAGATGCCTTTATGATCCTCAAATATCCTTATGCAATAGAACACGACACACTGGTTGATTTCATTGAATTTGTGCCCGACAGAAGAAAACTGGTACATCATGTGAACGGACATTTGATCAGCTACGACGAAAAAAGAAAATTCAATTATACAGAAGGAGAATGGAAAAGTGAGGATACAAGAACGAATATGATGGAAGTATATCGTAAAATGAATATTCCTTACACAGACGGAAAAGATCCTTCCTTTCCAACTCTGACTCCCAACACTGTTTACTATCTTCCCGGCTATCTCCCCCCCTCCTACCCTTCTGAGATCGGAGGTTATCATTTAAAAAAGAATGGTGCTTTTTTATTGAATAATATACATTACGGTCCGAGTAATATCGACACAGTTGATCAGAGTTACCTCAACGTTTTTTACAGGAAAGAAAAGATCTCGCGACCGGTTATTGAAAATCAATTAGGCACCTTCGGCATTTCCAAAATAGAGCCTGAGTTCATTATTCCGCCCAACGAGATCAAGACATTTCACACAAGCACCACACTTTCAAAAACAATTTCTCTTCTTTCGGTGAACCCTCACATGCATCTCATCGGAACAAAATTTCTTGCTTATGCAGTCAAGCCGGATGGAGATACGGTTCCTTTGATCAGGATCAATAAATGGGATTTTAGATGGCAATACTATTACACATTCAAACATCCAGTTGTGCTTGAAAAAGGAAGTCAAATCCATGTCTATGGCACATTCGATAACACGAAACAGAACAGAAACAATCCTTACTATCCGCCTCAAACGATCACGAATGGTAACGGAGTTGAAAGCATGAAGACATCGGAAGAAATGTTTCAGTTCATTTTCACTTTTCTGATCTATAAAGAGGGGGATGAGAAAATTGATCTGGAGAAATAGAACTATTGATCTGTTAGAACAATTTTTTTAGTGATCGTGTTTCCATCGTGATCTTGAATCTTTACCAGATAAATTCCCGAAGTAAATCCCGTTTTCGTCAAGTCTATAACGGTCTGCTCATTGCAACCTGTCTTTTGAAAGATCAGTTTTCCATTCAGGTCCATTATTTTCAGATCAAAATTCCCAAGAACCCGAATGAATAAATTGCCATTGGTCGGATTCGGATAGAGGGAAATGCCCTTTTCAAGCCATCTTTCAACTATAGAGACAGGTAGCGATTGTGCAACACAGGATCGTATCGCTTTAAATCCGAAGGAAACAGTTGCCCCATCGCTCTTGAAACGGAGTGTTAAGTTTTGACCACTTGATGTAAGTGTTCCCGGAGAATTTGTGCCGGTAAAAGATCCCATCATTGGGGCAAGCGTGTTGCTTCCATTGTAGATCCACAACGAATCATAATTCAATTCAGTACCAAAGCTTTTAAATTGTAGTTGAACAAGAGATCCTGTTGGGGCAGTCAACGTATAATCATACTTTTCATTGTCATAATAATTTCTTGCAGGCCCGCCCATATCAAACAAACTGTCATTGCAAATGATCGGTGCGCAGGTGCTGAATTTATCACGCAATAAATTCCAATAGGCCATCATTCCATCATCGTAGCCTAAAGCCCAAATCCCTATTCCGCCTAAAGCTCTTTGATTGACCAGGTCATATTTTCTTCCTAAACTATAAGGATCATCAATAAAACACTGTCTGTTATTTCCCCCGTTCAGGTAATTGTAGTATGGCGTATAGGAGACATTGTCCCAGTATTTATTGCTGATGCTATAGGTGGAAGGGTTATTATTGACATAGGAAAGAGTTCGACTGGCATTGAAGTTGCCTGTTGTACTTGCCGGAAGATTTACATTCGTTACTTCCCATTCTCTCCCATAATAAGGCAAGCCAAGAATTAATTTGCTATTGGGAATTCCTTGTCTCAGATAATAAGTGATACTTTTTGGCAAAGTGTAATTATAAGGTGTTTGAAAATTATACAAGGGAGCGGTAGGACCAGCCTGTGCACTGCCACCATAGTAATAATCGTATCCCATCAATGTGAAAAAATCAACCTGATTATTCAATGCCGGAATATCAAAAACATTGCTCCAGTCAACTGCATAAAGGCAAACAGAAAGCTGATAGTTCGGGTTGGCGGAATTCAGCGCCGTATTCAGGCTGGTAATAAAATTCACAAATGGAATTTTATCTGAAGCGCTCATGCCCTCAAAGTCAATATTCACTCCGTTGCCCTGTCTGTTATTAAGCAAGGTGATGATATTTGAAATAAATGTGTTCTGAGCGACAATGCTTCCAAGAAAAGAAGAGTGGCCGTTGAACAGTGTTGCGCAGATATGGATCTTTACTCCATTGTTCTTGGCCACAGTAACTACACTTGCTGTATTCCAGGCGAATGATCCATTCGTATTATTCCCAGTCGAAGAAGAAACCGTATAGTCAAAATAACACAGATCACTGATCAGATTCCATTGATAATTTGCATACACACTTCCATTCCAATACGGATGCCATCCAAAAACTTTTTTTGTTAAGGTGCACGGAGGAGAAATTTTGTTTTTGAGGGGTTTTGACTTGTTGATGTTGTTAAGGCTATCGAAACTGCTTTCACGATAAAGTCCGATTTTTGAATAATACTCGCTCTGTTCCTGCATCACTGATCTGAACTGCTGGGAAAAAAGGCAGTGGGAAGATGTTAAAATTCCCAATGAAATAAGAATATAAGCAGCGTTTTTTTTCAATTCCGGACACACGAATTTAGTTCAAATTCGGATGATAAAAGTACAGTTCCGTTAATTAAAAGCATTCAGCG
>DAORJH010000395.1:0-2823 GCA_035438925.1 Bacteroidia bacterium
CCGGAGTTTCAAAGCTCACTTTTACATGCGATTGTGCAGCGAGATTGTAGATCTCATCCGGCTGAACTTCCTGAACGATGCGGATCAAATTGGTACTGTCGGTCAAATCGCCGTAATGAAGTTTGAAATTTACATGTTTTTCATGTTGATCCTGATAAAGATGATCTATCCTGCTGGTATTGAATAGAGAACTACGGCGTTTTATCCCATGAACGATATAACCTTTAGATAATAGTAATTCGGCCAAATAGGCCCCGTCCTGTCCAGTGATACCGGTGATTAATGCAACTTTTGCCATTGTAAAGTATAAAGAACAATATTACGAAAAATTAACGGAATGAGAGGGGCATCAAAAGCAATAAAATACCAAGATAATCCGTACATTTAGGGTCAATATTTACAGATGAAAACTACCTTCACAAAAAAGAATTATTATATACTCATTGCGGGTATATTATTCATCCTTCTGGGATACATTTTAATGATAGGGGGAGGAAGCGAAGATCCGAAAGTATTCAATCCGGCTATCTTTGATTTTCAACGTATCACACTGGCACCTTTGGTTTGCCTGATCGGATTCGTTACGATCATTGTGGCTATTATGTGGCGTCCTAAAGATACAACTGAGGTTGTAAAATGAACGAAGTAGTTAAAGATTCAGCAAAAGCGACCTCGCCATTCAAGCGAAAACTGCGCAAATTCTCTCTTATTTTTCTTGCCGGAGTAGTTCTTATTGGACTTGCTTATTATTTTATTTGCGGCATCACCTATAGTGAAGGCACCCGATCAGGTATATTGACAAAGGTGAGCCGAAAAGGTTATGCGTTCAAGACCTTAGAAGGAGAATTGAATATTAGTGGTTTGAATCAGGGCGATGGAACCATCATGCCGGCCACCATTTTTAAATTCTCCATTAAAGATAAAAAGATCTACGATGAACTGGAACTTGCTCAGGGAAGAAAAGTGATCCTTCATTACAAGGAAGTGATCCATGCATTTTTCTGGCAAGGTGATTCCAATTATTTTATTCACAAGATCACTTGGGTAAACTAATTCTTTTTTTCCCCTTTCTCCTTCTCTTTTCCTCTACCTTTAGCAATTAAATTCTTATGACGTATTTAGAAGCTTTTATCATTGCTGTAGTAGAAGGGCTCAGCGAATACCTTCCTATCTCATCTACCGGACACATGATGATCACCACCGCCATTCTTGGTATAGAGCCAAGTTCATTCGTTAAATTATTCACGGTTGCGATTCAGCTGGGTGCAATTTTAAGCGTAGTGGTTCTTTATTTTAAACGTTTTTTCCGGACGATCAATTTTTATATCAAACTTTTTGTTGCCTTTATTCCCAGTGCCATTGCAGGCTTGTTGTTGGGGGATGCCATAGATGCTCAACTTGAGAATGTATTCGGAGTTGCCATTGCCTTGTTTGTTGGCGGGATCATCTTTCTTTTCGTGGATAAATGGTTCAACAAGGAAGAATTGAAACATGAAGATGAAGTGGGTTTTATCACTTCTTTGAAGATTGGTGCTTTTCAATGCCTGGCACTTTTTCCGGGAGTAAGTCGAAGTGCTGCTACAATTATTGGCGGTATGAGTCAAAAGTTAAGCAGACAAAGTGCCGCTGAATTTTCATTTTTTCTGGCTGTCCCAACCATGTTTGCAGCAACCGTTAAAAAATTATACGATTTCTATAAGGAAGGGCTAACGCTGAGCAGCGATGAAATCAAATTACTTGCCTTTGGAAATGTGGTTGCATTCGTAGTTGCATTGATCGCGATCAAAACATTCATTGGTCTCCTCAATAAATACGGATTTAAAATTTGGGGATATTATCGTGTTCTCGTTGGAGGAATGCTGATCATTTTGTTTCTTGCCGGAATAAAACTAAGTGTGGTTTAAAAGTCCATGCTTCGTGTCTAATAACAACTCACTGTTAATTAATACTCTTTTATTACTCAGTTGCGCTGCCGGCTAACTTATAACTTAGGTGCTTGTGAGCGATAACCTAACCCGAAAAAGATTAAGAACATCTGGCATTACTGTGATCATCAGTCTGGCCCTTGTGCTTTTCATGCTCGGATCTTTGGGATTATTGGTTATGAATGCCACAAAACTCAGTACACATTTCAAGGAAAATATCGGTTTTCAGGTTTACCTGAAGGACACAGCTTCTTCGGCACAAACAGATGGTCTGATTCAGGAGATCAGTAATGCCCGTTATTGTAAAAGCGTGAATTTTATCAATAAAGAACAAGCTGCTGAAAAATTGAAAGCAGATCTTGGGGAAGATTTTGTTTCTTTTCTTGGCAGCAACCCCTTACTTAACAGCATCGATATAAAGTTAAATGCCGACCAGGCGAATACCGATACATTGATGAGTGTAGAGAAATATCTTTTGCAGAAATCATTTGTCAAAGAAGTTGTTTATCAAAAGGACATGATCAACAACCTGAATAAAAACACGAAGGCAATTGCATTTTTCATACTTATTTTCAGTGGTGCTTTAATGGTTGTTGCAATCGCATTGATCAACAATACCATTCGCTTATCGATCTATTCCAAAAGATTTTTGATCCGAACAATGTATCTAGTAGGTGCAACACGTGCCTTTATCAGCAAACCGTTTATCTTTAAAGGGATAAGACAAGGAGTGATCGCCGGTATTATTGCAGGAGCTTTGCTTGCAGGATTTTTGGTTTTGAGTACTCGATTTATACCTGATCTATTGCAATTACAAGATGAAAATGTATTATTATTGCTTTTTGGCGGCTTACTTTTACTGGGCATCTTCATTTCTGCCTTAAGCGCCCTTCTTTCG
>DAORJH010000396.1:0-2821 GCA_035438925.1 Bacteroidia bacterium
TAAAGAATGTTCCGGCACTTTCTTCTACATCCGATATGGCTTCTCCTATCAGGTAATTATTTTTGCCCCTGTCAAAATTCACATGTGCATAGCCTCCGTATTTAATGCCTTTGTCCCTGAAGCCATAGGCTGCGTAAGCTCCCACTGCAGCCCATCGTGTGATCTTATTGGATGTGCTGATTCCCATTCCTACGCGCAACGCTTCGTACTGATTGTAACGCAGCAGATGTTTCAGATCCAGATCAAAATAGCCTAAAGGATATTTACCATTTGCAAGAGCGGTGAGCCATTTCAGTTTTTTTTCGAATTTTTCTTTTTTACCAATGCTGTCTACCATCACATAGGTTTCCGTTTCTTTTTTATTCAGAGAATCTTTGCGGTGCTTTTGCCAATACGCATCATCCCTGTCATAGGCAGTTTCTTCTGAAACGATCTCTAAACTTCTGTCCCGTATCCTGAAACTGCTGTCCAGATTGACATCTTTCACATACACCTTACTCACACCTTTCACAACCGGACTTTTTTTAGCGTCTTGTTCACCGGAACTCATCGAAGCCATGATCAATTCGGTATTGACCTGAGAAGGAAACCAATGAATGGAATCGATCTGCTGATAGAGCTGCTGGATCTTGATTCCGGTTCCGTTCTTCTCGATCACAGCCGGTTCAGCAAGCACTTTGCTCAATACAAAATAATTCTTGCTGATAAAGAGAATTCCTTTCATTCCTCTAAAGGAAACATTCTTTTTCGGACTGAATTGGATCAGAAGTATACTGTCATTCTCTGTGATCAAAGTATCCTTGATCTCGAAGCGGTATCTTTTAAAAGTACCTTTTGTAAGTGGACTCAGGTATTTGATGCCCAGTAATTCAATATTGTCTTTGTAAAAGGTGAAGGATTGCAATTGAGTGGCAAATGCACCGAAAGGCGCTTTGCTGAATCCGGATACCTTTGAGGCAAGGATCTTTTCCTGATGAACATTTTTGTAATTGTATTTTTTCTCACTCACCGATTCAACAAAGAATAAGTAAGCACGTTCAAGAGTTTTACTGAAGTCAGTGACTTTGCCATCTTTGTAAAAATCCTCATTTCCATCTTTGTCAGATAAGGTAAAATAGGTCTTGGCATAACTCGTGCAGGAATAGTAGGGAAGATTATCAATGTCGTACTTGGGTTTATTTTTGATCACTTTCCGAATGATTCCAACTGCCGGATCTTCTCCCGGTTTAACGACAATTTCTGCAAGACCAATCCCGTCTTCTTTTAATTTCACAAGAAGTTCTGCTTTCGTATTTATTTCTTCTATCGCAAAACTTTTCTTTTCGTAACCAAGCATGCGAACGTGAATGATCTTTTCATTTCCTTTCAAAGGCAAAGAGAAATAACCATCCACATCACTGCTCACGGCCTGATTGCTCAGATCAGAATAGATGAATGCAAAGGGAATGGGTGTTTTTCCATCAGCACTGACAACCCTGCCCTTTAAAGTTTGTCCATTCATTGATAAGGAAAGAAGACTCAGGACAAAGAGCAGTTGAATATAAATGCCTTTCAACAATCAGCTTTTTTTTGCAGGAGTAAAAAATTCCTTCAGGTAAAGTGGTTCGAAATAAGCTAGATCTTCAAATGAATTTTCACGAAATATTTTGAAAGCAAGCGTGGCGAGGTGAATAGCAGAAGGAACAAAACCCTCCACGAAAACAGCATTTTTATTTTGTTCTAAGATCGTTTTGCATTTGGGCATGCCTTCTCCAAAGAAAATGATCTGTTTTTCTTTTTTGAAGATCTCAGACGCAAGTGCATCCATCACAAGCGCCTGGATCGGTTCAACGAGGTTTAATTCCGAATCGTATAAAGCAGTATATACTTCCATTCTTCTTGCATCTAACATTGGACAGAGCAAGCTCTTTTTATTGAGATCGTTTCTCACTCCGAATGCCATGGCTTGTAAGGTATCAATAGAGATGAGGGGAATTTGAAGTGCAAATGCCAGTCCTTTTGCTGCGCTGCTTCCAATTCTTAGTCCGGTGTACGAGCCGGGGCCTTTACTCAGCGCAATAGCATTCAGCTCACTGGCAGTAATACCTGCTTCCTTCAAGGTGCTTTCAATAAAACTGTGCAGATTTTCAGCGTGTGTAAGTCCTTGGTTGATCTCTTTTACAGAAAGTATCTTCTCTTCTCTGCTGATGCAAACGGAACAAACAGGAGTGGCTGTCTCAATATTTAAGATGAGCGCCAATCAAAGTTCAGTTTTATAAAGATCTTCTTTTTTCACCAGCTTTACTTTGCTCTTCTCTTTCAGTACTTTGGCTACGGCGCTATACGGACCACTTACCACTTCCTCGTCTTTATTCAAGCCACTTTTGATCTCAATGAAATCATTATCCTGCACACCGGTGATCACTACTTTTTGTTTTGCAATTCCGTTCTCTATGACGAATACGATCTCGGCCAGTTCGCTTTCTGCTTTTTGTTTTGCCTTTTCTTCTTTCTCGTTCTTCACTTTGGTTTCCCATTCATCATCTTCTTGTTTTGCCTTCAGGGTATCTTTATTTCTTGTGGTGACAGCCTGGATAGGAATAGAGAGAACATTGCTGACACGTGTTGTTTGAATATCCACACTCGCACTCATGCCCGGACGAAAAGGAACCGGATTGCGTGAAGAGATAAGATAAGCATAGGATTCACGAAGCAAACGGATCTTCACCACAAAATTGGTCACCTGATCGATCGATACGCCATTGGTGTTGGAAGAGTTCGCAATTTCAGTTACGATCCCTTTGAATTTTTTATCGAGATAGGCATCCACTTCAATGAGAGC
>DAORJH010000397.1:0-2804 GCA_035438925.1 Bacteroidia bacterium
ATTCTTCAATGATGATCGTTCCATTTGGCAACCACAACGGAAGACCAGGGCCTACATCATCATCCATGGTAAAAATGCTTAACTCCTTACCAAGTTTACGGTGGTCTCTTTTTTTAGCCTCTTCAAGCATTTGCAGGTACTCATCCAATTCTTTTTGAGAGGGATAAGTAACGCCATATACCCTGGTCAGCATTTTATTCTTCTCATCCCCCTTCCAATAAGCTCCTGCTATATTCAAAATTTTAGCAGCCTTTATGAATCCTGTATTAGGGATATGAGGACCACGACAAAGATCTGTGAACTTACCTTGGGTGTACAATGTAATATTTCCGTCTTCCAGTCTTTCTAATAGATCGAGTTTATACCCGTCTTCCCTGTCTGTAAAATATTGGATCGCATCTTTTTTTGAGATCTCCTGACGTTGATAGCTATTGTTCTGTTTGGCCAATTCCATCATCTTCTGCTCGATCTTTTCAAAATCGGCAGTGGTGATCTGATTGCCTCCAAGATCTACATCATAATAGAATCCAT
This sequence comes from Bacteroidia bacterium, assembly GCA_035438925.1. Lineage (GTDB taxonomy): Bacteria > Bacteroidota > Bacteroidia > B-17B0 > Aurantibacillaceae > Aurantibacillus. Next base: position 532 of record DAORJH010000397.1, read on the forward strand.
TCTCCAATGGTGGACCAACCCAGAATTTCACTCCCGGATAAAGCGCTTCCAAAGCCTCTGCCATTAAATGGGCAGATGAATGCCACATGGTTTCTTTTCCCAATGTATCATTCCAGGTTAAAAGCTGTAGACTACTGTCGTTGTTGATCGGACGGCTGCTGTCCCAAACTTCGCCGTTCACTTTTGCGGCCAGCACATTACGTGCCAGACCTTCACTAATGCTTAATGCAATTTGATGGGCTGTCGTTCCTTTTTCGTATTCACGGATAGAGCCATCGGGTAGAGTTATTTTTATCATGTTACTTTGCCTGCTTACAACGCAGGATTAAAATTCGGGTTGAAGATAGGAAATTTTTAATGAACGAACACGGTGATTTTCGAACAAATACGGAATTTATACGATGAATGAGCCGGTCTTCCACGTAGGACAAATGCAATGCTATCAACCAGGAAGAAGAGACTCTTTTACTGAAATTTGCCTTGATTTTCCTTCAAAATCTTGTTTATCTTCACACAAAAAAAATGACACGCCTTTTCTTACAGCCAATGAAATATTCCAAAATCACTTTAGTTTTTGTTCTCTTCCTGTTTAAAATTCAAGCGCAGGTGCTAAGCTCTGCAGAAATTGATGAACTGAGTGAACGAGCACTAAAATCTTTCAATGTTCCCGGTATAGCGGTGGCTGTGATCAAAGACGGCAAAGTGATACATGCCAAAGGATACGGCGTGCGCAATATTGCAACTGGAGAAAAAGTGAATGAAAATACATTCTACGGAATAGCCTCCAACAGCAAGGCCTTTACAACTGCAGCTTTGGCCATGTTGATCGAAGAAAAGAAATTGAAATGGGATGATAAGGTGACAGATCACCTTCCTGATTTTAAAATGTACAATCCGTATGTAACCGAAGAATTCACCATTCGCGATCTTGTTTGTCACCGAAGTGGTTTAGGTCTGGGTTCAGGCGATCTGCTCATGTGGCCCGATTCTACATTGAACAACAGTAGCGATATCATTCACCAATTGCGTTACCTGAAACCGGTTTCCAGCTTTAGAACCAAGTATGATTACAACAACAATCTTTTTATTGTGGCCGGTGAGGTTGTGAAAGTTGTTTCAGGTATGAGCTGGGAAGATTTTGTTGAGAAGAAGATCATGCAGCCCCTTGGAATGAACAACAGTGCCGCTTCTTTAAGCAGACTAAAAGAAAAGAACAATGTTGCAAAACCACATGCAGTGGTGGAAGGTAAAATGCAAACCGTTGCTATTGGCTGGAGCGAAGTGGCCAATCCTGCAGGAGGGATCTGCACCAACATTAATGAACTAAGTAAATGGGTGATTGCCCAATTGAACAAAGGCAAATACGGAGAAAATAACAGCAAACAACTATTTACAGAACGATCACAGAACGAAATGTGGAGTTTACAAACCATTATACCAGCTCGCACTGCCCCACCTTACAACACCCGATTTTCAGGATACGGATTGGGTTGGGTGATCAGTGATGTGAAAGGTTACAAACAAGTGGGACACACAGGAGGATTGGCCGGAATGGTAACGCAGGTTACATTATTGCCGGAATTGAATCTTGGTATCATTGTATTGACCAATCAACAAGTAGGAGCAGCATTTTCTTCTATTACCAATTCCATCAAAGACGGTTATTTAGGACTTCCGAAAAAAGACTGGATCAAAGAAAACGCAGAAAGAGTGAACAAAACAAATGCAGAAGCACAACACATCACTGATTCTTTGTGGAAGATCGTAGAAGTCAACAAAGCAAAAATAAAAGCGGAGGAACTCTCGAATTTCGCCGGCAAATACAAGGACAATTGGTTTGGCGATATCACCATTACGAAATCAGAAAACAAATTGCTGTTTGCCTCTAAGAGATCGCCACGTATGAAAGGAGAATTACATTATTTCAATGCCACTACTTTTATTGTGAAGTGGTACGAAAGAGCATTTGATGCAGATGCTTTTGTGAATTTTACCTTAGATGAAAAAGGAAGAGCAACAGGTTTTAAAATGAATGCATTCTCACCCCTTACTGATTTCAGCTTTGATTTTCAGGATCTGGATGTTTATAGGGTGGATTAAATGGTCCTGATTCAAAAGTAAAAACCATGCAAATCGCTTATCCTACATGAATTCAGAAGACTTCTTTATTTTCATTGATCAAATAATTTCTCCACTAAATGTTTGCAATTCCAGTTGAGCTCTGACCTAAATTGTATTGAATTTATAGTTTAGGAATTAGGATGCGTTTTGAA
>DAORJH010000398.1:0-2802 GCA_035438925.1 Bacteroidia bacterium
GCCTTCTTTTTTACAGGCGAAGATTTTTTAATTATCTTTTTTGATTTTTTAGGCGCCGCCTTTTTTACAATTTTCTTCACTGTTTTCTTCACTGCTTTTTTCACTACCTTCTTCACTGCTTTCTTCACCACCTTCTTTTTTGCCGCAGCTTTTGCCGACTTTTTAACCGGCGCCGCTTTTTTTACTACTGTTGCTTTTGGTGAAGCAGGTTTCTTTTTCTTACTTTCTTTCTCTTCTTCTGCTTCTTCTGCTTCTGCTCTTTTGATCGCGTCGATCTCCAATAGTAAATTTGGTTCAATATCACTTGCCACTTCAAAATCCTGAATGGTAAGATCCAAATGCTCAATGTCAGATTCCAAAGCTGTCAGTTCCATTTCCGCATTCACAAAAACAATGCGATTGGTAATGGCTTTAAAGATCTCATCGATAGTGCCAATACCGTGAATGCTGTGGAATTTTCCCTGCTCATTGTAATAATTCTTTAAGGGAAGAGTTTTGTTATTGTACTCAGCAATTCTTCTTCGTATCACCGTCTCGTTCGCATCATCCGGTCTTCCGCTTTCCAATCCTCTTTTTAGCAAACGCTTTGTCAACTCTTCATCATCCACTTCTAACGCGATCATGGCGCTGATCCCTGTTCCTTTTTTCTGTAACAGATCATCCAGAGCAACTGCCTGTGCGGCAGTACGCGGAAAACCGTCAAAAATAAATCCCTTTGCATTCGGATTGGCATCTAATTTAGAATCGATCATACCGATCACGATATCATCACTCACCAACTCTCCTTTATCCATGATATCCTTGGCTTTGCGTCCAAGGTCTGTGCCTCTTGCGATCTCACTTCGCAAAATATCACCGGTACTTAAATGCACCAGGTTGTACTTATTGATCAGATTTTCTGATTGAGTTCCTTTTCCTGCGCCAGGAGGACCGAATAAAACTAAGTTCAACATTTTTTCCATTTTATAAGTATTAAACAATTACATAAATTTCTTTCAGATTTCTTCCATAACCATCGTAATCCAATCCGTAACCCACAACAAAATCATTGCCTATGGTAATGCCGGGATAATTGATGGGAAATTTTTTTTTGTAGGCTTCCGGTTTAAAGAGAAGTGTTGCCACTTTGATCTGCTTCACATTCTTTTGATGCAAGGTGGCAAATAATTTCTCCATTGTGTTTCCGGTGTCTACTATATCTTCAATGATCACAACGGTCTTATCTTTTAATTCTTCAGTCAAACCAATGAGTTCACTCACATTACCTGAACTGCTGGTGCCGTGATAACTGGCCAGTTTAATGAAGGAGATCTTACTGGGAAGACTGACTTCTTTCATCAGATCGGATGCAAACATGAAAGAACCGTTCAGTACAGCGAGAAAAACAACATCTTCGTTTTTAAGTTCTGCATTGATCTTTGTTGCAACCTGATTCACAGCTTCGGCAATTTTCGCGGAAGTAATGAAGGGTTTGAATTGTTTGTCCTTTATGGTAATGATTTGCGACACAGGGTAACAAATATAGGTTTTTTCCGATATTTGCACATCGCACAGACTGGAAAAAACATTGATTTGGCAGTGAATCTGCTCAGAGTTGGAAAACTGGTCGCCATACCTACTGAAACGGTATATGGCCTGGCCGGGAATGCCCTGAATACAGAGGCAGTGCTCTCTGTTTTCAAAGCGAAAGGAAGACCCCAATTTGATCCCCTGATCGTTCATATACATGATATTGATCAGGTAGAAAAGTATGCGTACTGGGGTGATGATCGATTAAAAAAACTCGCTGAGCGATTCTGGCCCGGACCTTTGACCTTGTTATTGCAAAAAAAGAAGATGATCCCGGATCTGGTGACTTCAGGATCTGAGCTGGCAGCAATTCGGGTTCCTTCAAATGAACTGACATTAGATGTGCTAAGGAAAATTGATTTTCCACTCGCAGCACCAAGCGCGAATCCTTTTGGCTATGTGAGTCCAACCAACGCAAAGCACGTACAAGATCAATTGGGTGAGAAGATCGATTATATATTGGATGGAGGAGAGTGCAAAGTAGGTTTGGAATCAACTATTGTAGGTGTGGAAGAAGATAAGCTATGTGTATATCGATTGGGTGGATTGAGTCTGGAAGAACTTGAGAAGGTTGCGGGAAAGGTAGAGTTGAGGATCAACAATTCATCTGATCCGAAGGCGCCGGGGCAATTAAAAAGTCATTATGCACCTAATAAGAAATTATATTTTGGAGAGATCGATAAGTTATTGAAAGAACATTTCGGAAAGAAGATCGCGTTGATCGGATTTGGAGAGATGAAGGAAAGTGCCGACATTCAATTTAATTTATCGAAAGATTCAGATGTGGATGAGGCGGCCCGAAATTTATTCAGGATACTCAGAGAAGCGGATGATTCAGAAGCAGAGATCGTTATCGCAGGCCCTGTTCCGGAACAAGGACTTGGTTTAGCTATCAACGATCGTTTGAAACGAGCCGGGGCGAGGTAGAATTGAGGATTTTCTTGTTTGAACTATTACCTTAGTTTTTCATTAGAAAGCTAGTCTTGATAGTCCGCCCCGGCGGATAGGGACGGAATGACAATACGTTTTGTCATCCAGAGCGAAGCGAAGGATCTATTACGATTTTCAACGTGTAAGTTTTTACATCCCTAGAACGAGATTCCATCCTTCACTATGTTACGGATGACAAGTCACCCTTCGTTTCTCCCTCTCCGCCGTGGCATATGTATCAAGTTTACCTGCCGAAGTGGTGAAGGAAAAACGTTAACCACGAAGGCAGGACAAAAAAGTTAG
>DAORJH010000399.1:0-2801 GCA_035438925.1 Bacteroidia bacterium
CACCGATTCGCTTTCCCACCGAGGACCGGATGGCAGTGGCTATCAAATTTTTCAAGATGTACATCTCGGCTTAGGACATCGGCGACTTTCTATTCTCGATCTCACGGATGGCGGAAAACAACCGATGAATTACAGTGGTAGTCATCTGCATATCACTTATAATGGCGAGATCTACAACTTCATTGAACTCAAAACAGAACTGAGATCAAAAGGATTTGATTTTCGAACTGAAAGTGATACAGAAGTGATTTTGGCAGCCTACTTAGCATGGGGCATCAATTGCTTTGAAAAATTCAATGGCATGTGGGCAATAGCGCTATACGATACTGAAAAAAAAGAACTTTTACTTTGTCGTGATCGATTTGGCGTAAAACCATTTTACTACACTTTCATTGCCGGTGAATTACTTGCCTTTGCATCAGAAACAATCGCATTCAAACATCTTCCTGATTTCAAATTCGAAGCAAATGAAGACACTATCAGCAGGGCTATGTGTGATCCTGTGCTAATAGAAGGTAGTGGGCACACGATCTGGAAGAATATCGATCAATTATTACCCGGACATTATACCTTGTTGAATTTACATTCTAAAAAAATCCAACAAACAAGGTGGTTTAGTATTCCTTTTAAAAGATCAGAAATGAACTATGATCAGGCAAAAGCAGAATTCTACAATCTGTTTGAAAATGCCTGTAAGATCAGAATGAGAAGTGATGTGCCGGTTGCTTGTGCATTAAGCGGTGGACTCGACAGCAGCAGTGTTTACAGCATGCTCTATCACTTAAAAAAAAGTAATTCTAAGGAAGAAAGGGTGAACTTTCAATCACTCAAAGGCTTTGTTGCCACTTTTGATGGGACAGAGCAAGATGAGACCGATTATGCCAGATCTGTGGTGGATTTTTGTAAAGGCGAAGCTGAATTCCTTTCAACTGATTTCAATAATGTGATCAAGAACATTGAGTCTTCTACCCGACTATTCAACGATATCACGGCTACACCGATCAGTGTATTGGGTGATGTTTACAAGAATATGCGAAAGCACAATTACCTCGTGAGTATGGATGGTCACGGTGCTGATGAAATGCTATACGGTTACCGTTCACTTGTAGGAATGGCTCTAACCCAATCACTCCTTGAAATGGATTCTCAACGTGAAAAAGACCTGACAGAAACCTACCTTGCTATGTTCCATCCGAATCACAGAGCAGAAGAAACATTAAAACTAACTGAAAAAAATTCTTCCTTTAAAAAACTTATTGGAACTGAAAATAGTTTTGGAAGGATCAAACATAGTCTCAAAACCAAGCTAAAGAATATTAATTCCAATAAGCACGAACACTTTACTTATGCTGATACATTGCAGTCTGATCTTATAAGAAAGAAAGGAATTGCACCGTTAACTCAATTAAGTGATCAACCCATCGATCTTGGCAAATATAAATTAGACGGAAAGGAATTAGCAACGGATTTCTATTTCAGGAACATTCCTTACAACATGAGGGATTTTGACAGAGCCGCCATGCAATATGGAGTTGAAATACGAATGCCATTCATGGATTACAGACTTGTTAACTTCACTTTCAGCCTCCCCTCAGAATTCAAGGTTGGGAATGGCTATTCAAAAAGGATCATGCGCGATTCCTTGTCATCTTTACTGCCAGAAAAGGTCAGAAATAGAAAATTAAAGATCGGAATGGGAGCTCCAGTCAATGAGTGGTTCAACGAACAATTATCGTCCTATATTTGCGATACAGTCAATTCAACTTCATTTCTCCAAAATAATTTATGGGAAGCTGAGAAAATCAAAAAAATGGTTCTTGACAATTGCAAGAATAAAAGCTGGAAGATGAGCGAAGCCCAGCAATTTTGGTATATTTTAAATGCACACCTGATCCTTACGAATTAAAATGCAAACTTGTACCCGCTGTGTATACGATTCCCAAATTGAAGACATTCGCTTCAATGCTTCCGGCCTCTGCAGTTATTGCGAAAAATACGATAAACTGGCGGCCAGATTCATCAATATTCCAGAAGAGGAAAAAAAGAAACAGCTTCAAACCATCGTCGGTAAAATAAAAAGGCTTGGAAAGAATAAACCTTACGATTGTATTCTCGGTCTAAGTGGTGGTGTAGATAGCTCTTATCTTGCCTGGCTCGCTAAAGATCTTGGACTTCGTCCCCTTGTGGTCCATTTTGACAATGGATGGAACAGTGAATTGGCAGTAAAGAACATCGAGAATATTGTAAATAAGCTCAATTATGACCTGGAAACGTATGTTTTTAACTGGGAAGAATTCAAAGATCTACAACGTGCTTATTTCAAAGCGAGTGTAGTGGACATTGAAGTTCCTACCGATTATTTGATCTTCGCCGTACTGAATAAACTTGCCGCAAAAAAAGGAATCAAATATATTTTAAGTGGTTACAATTATGCAACTGAATTCGGAATGCCAAAAGGTTGGAATATTGCGAATAAGTTCGATCATGCTAATCTGGAAGACATTCATTCTCGTTTTGGAAAAGTAAAGTTGCAACATTTTCCGAAATTCGGGAGATATCAGATCTTTTGGTACGAGAATATTCTCGGAATAGAAACTGCCCCCTTACTGAATTACATTCCCTATGTAAAAAAAGACGTGAAGGAATTCATTGGAAAAGAACTGAACTGGAAAGACTATGGAGGCAAACATTACGAAAGCATCTTCACTCGTTTTTATCAGGGCTATGTGTTACCAAAAAAATTCAATATTGATAAGCGAAAAGCGCATTGGAGTGCTTTGATCTGTAGTGGACAGGCAACT
>DAORJH010000400.1:0-2790 GCA_035438925.1 Bacteroidia bacterium
ATACCAGGAAGAACGCAGCATTGCCGAGATCGCAGAGATCCAAAAATGTTCGGAGGGTACTGTTAAGTCAAGACTCCATCATGCGATCAAGATCCTGCAGGAAAAATTATATGAATTTAAAAATGAGAATGCCAATGAAAAATACAAAACAATTGGATGAGCTTCTGCACGAAGCGCTGATGGAAGGTTGTGAGGACCTTGTTGTTCCTCAATTAAAGGAGATGGAATTGGCGAGACAGGCGATAGCGAAGAACGCGAAGATAACAGCGTCTGAACCGACAGATCTCTATTGGAGGATGGCCTATTTTTTGAACCGCAATTTTAAATTGTATCAGGTGGCTGCCGTTCTGATCTTGGTTGGAATTGCTGCCCTCTTGTTTCAATTCAAAAATGAAGGTAAACCGGAGGAAGGAAAACAGTCTATGGTGGTCATCAACAATCCGTCTGCCGTAAGTTATACATTGATGGCATGTGTCGCATCCGATAAACTAAATAAAAAGAATTGAATATGGAAGAATTAACGCAACAAACGAACACAGCTTCGTTCCGATATTTTCCTTTTTTCAAAAACAAGCAGCCTTATTTCATACTGGCTTTGCTGGCGCTGCTATTCTATGTCACCACCTTGAACAATGAATATGCACTGGATGACAGCATTGTGATCCATCAGAACGATTATGTATTGAAAGGTGTGAAAGGTATTCCCGATATCCTGACGAATGATCAGTTTCATAGTTTTTACAAACGCATGAATGCAAAGGATCAATTGATGGGTGGAAGATACAGGCCTTTTCCTACCATGACCTATGCCGTGGAACAGGAATTCATCGGGACATACAGAACCGGTCACTATTTATTTTGTGAGGATCTGAATAAGAATGGTAAACTCGATAAAGCTCCGGTGAGCTATACGAATAAGGAGAAGAAGACGCAGAATTCCTTTGAATACAATGAAAGCGTTGATGCGAACCATGATGGGATCGCGCAAAGCAATGAATGCAAATGGTGCTGGGACAGGAACGAGAATGGAAAGAATGATTATGAGGAAGACAGAAATCAGGACGGTGTTTACAATGAGATCGATTGTCAGGTCTATGGTGCTTCCTTTCGGCATCTGAACAACGTACTTCTTTATTTGTTGCTTTGTCTGGTGGTCTATGCCTTTTTGAAAAGAACTGTTTTCGCTTCGAACCAGGACATGGCTTTTTTGGGAGCCTTACTTTTTTTAATTCATCCTGTGCATACCGAAGTAGTAGCGAATGTAAAGGGCAGAGAAGACATCGTTTCCTTGTTGTTCATACTTTTGTCCCTGTTGTACTTTGTCATTTTTGTCAATGAAAAAAAGACAAGTTCCGGTTTGTTGGCTTCACTGTTCCTGTTTTTGGCCTTGCTCTCTAAAGAATATGCCTTGCTGATGCTTTTAATTGTTCCGCTCACGATCTATTTTTTCAAGAAGTCGGATCTGGATAAGAGAAGTGGTCTTTTGTTCAGTACCTTTCTTCTACTGCCATTCGGGGTCTATTTGATCATGAGAGCCAGTTTTGTCAACTTCTCACCGGGCGTGGCGGATACAGAATTGCTCAATAATTCCTTTTTGCTTGCCAATGGTCAGCAGGCATTTGCATCTCAGATCCATGATCTGCTGGTTTATTTGCGTATTCTATTCTTGCCACATCCATTGGTATGCGATTATTCCTATGAAGCATTACCGTACAATGATTTCACGAGTTGGAAATTCTGGCTTGCATTGATCCTGAATGGAGGTTTGCTGATCTATGGCATCAGAAAGAGCAAACAAAAACATGTTTTGGCTTACGGTATTCTATTTTACTTCATCTTCCTTCTTCCGGTTTCCAATTTGTTTTTCAATACAGGAATTCGATTATTAGAATCTAATTTATTTCATGCTTCCTTTGGATTTAGCATTGCATTGTCCTGGTTGATAATTGTGGGACTGGAGAAAATGGAGAAATGGACCTTTTCGAAAAAAAGGAATTTGATCAATACAATGGCCATCTTGTTGGTCATACTAACGATGGTGAAAACATGGGAAAGGAATTGGGACTGGAAGAACGATGTGACCTTGTTCATGAAAGATGTGAAGAATTCACCCAATTCCGTTTTGATATTGGGAAATGCCGGAGCGCGTTGGATCGATCTGGCAGATACGAAGGAGATCACAGGAGTTGCCATTCCGGGTCAGGATCCAAATGCATACAATGATTACAATGGTATGCTTCAAATTTCAGATGAAGAATTGAAGGCGAGTGGAGCAGAGACGAAGAGAGAATATGCCTTGAAAAAGGGGATGAGCTATCTGGAATGCGCGGTAGAATTGCACCCGAGGTATGTCAATGGATTTTTGAATTTAGGTCTGGCAGCATTTAAACTGGACGATCATGAGCGATCCCTATACTATTGGAAGCACGCGGAATACTTGTATCCGGATAATCCTTACCTGAAGAATTATTATACGGTGGTGAATAATATCTTCATGCAAAAAGCAAGGGAAAAATTAGAGGGAGGAGATTATAAAGAAGCAGAGAAATGGTACAAGTACTGTAAGACGATAGACGAGAACAATGCCGCAGCCTGGCGTGGATTGGAAGAGACCTACAAGAAAATGAATTTGAAAAAAGCAGAAGCAAATGCCGGGGAAAAAGCTTGTTCGATCGAAGAAAATTCTCCCAAGGAAAAACAAGAAGCTACGGATGAAAGGAAGTGTTGAGGAAATTGATTTTCTTTTTCAGGAAAGTTTCTGATACGTCTGCCACCATCTGTCGGGGATCT
>DAORJH010000401.1:0-2755 GCA_035438925.1 Bacteroidia bacterium
CGCACCGCTACAACCACCTACCCTTGCTACGTTCCCGTCCTGGGGGATTCAGCAGGAGCTGGTCGTGAGAGACTTACCCGATGCAAAATTAACAATAATTTCGTTTATAGGGGAAAAATAACAAAATTTGTACCGTGTCTTTCCCGTTATTTGCCCTCAGCTAAATTATGAATCTATCTATCGTCATCCCTTTGTACAATGAGCAAGAGTCTTTGCCCGAACTTCATGAATGGATCACGAAGGTAATGCGTGAGCAAGGCTACAGCTACGAGATCATTTTTGTGGATGATGGCAGTAAGGATGGTTCATGGGCTGTTATTGAAAGTCTTGCTCAAAAAGATAAGAATATCAAAGCGATTCGTTTCAGAAGGAACTATGGCAAATCTCCTGCTTTGCACGTAGCTTTTGAAAGGGTACAGGGGGATGTTGTGATCACAATGGATGCAGATCTTCAGGATAATCCGGAAGAGATCCCCGGTCTCTATGATATGATCGTAAATGAAAATTACGATCTGGTGAGTGGCTGGAAAAAGAAAAGATACGATAATGCTTTTACCAAAAATCTTCCTTCTAAATTATATAACTGGACCAACAGAAAAATAAGTGGCATCAAACTGCATGACATGAATTGTGGTTTAAAAGCCTATCGCAATAAGGTTGTGAAGAGCATTGAAGTGTATGGAGAAATGCATCGCTTTATTCCTGTAATGGCGAAAGCTGCCGGTTTTGAAAGAATTGGAGAAAAAGTAGTACAACATCAGGCAAGAAAATACGGTCATAGTAAATTCGGATGGAATCGTTTCATCAATGGTTTTTTGGATCTGATGACCATCACTTTTCTCTCTAAGTTCGGTAAACGTCCAATGCATTTTTTTGGATTGGTAGGCACATTGATATTTATACTTGGATTTGCTTTCGCTTTTTATTTAGGGGCCTACAAATTGTATTGCAGTTATATGCATATTCCATCGCGTTTACTTACACAACGTCCCTCTTTTTATATTTCACTTACCTGTATGGTGATCGGAAGCATGATGTTCCTTGCTGGATTCATAGGAGAACTGACCTTGAGAAACAGTGCTGTGAGAAATCATTATTTATTAGATGATAAAATAAATACCGATTAAAATGCAGGAGGCAAAAGGAAGGCCCCCACGTACACCCAAAACTCCTGAAGAGGTAGCCAATCTTCATCTCTATAAAAAATTCAGGGAGTATAAAAAAGTCGAGAATTTTAAGAAGACCGGCTTTTATCGCATCTGCAATCTTTTCAATATCATCAGCTTTTTTATTTATGTGGAATTGGTCATGTGCTTTTTCGGGCCATGCCACTGGCAACAGCACTATTGCACTCAAGTGAAAGCGGAATATGGTAATTCTTACAAAGGCAACGGGAATGTTTTGAATGAATTGATCCTGACGGATACCGAAGGAAAAAAATATGAGTTTGTGATCAAAGAAGAGATCGCGCCACCTGAAAAATACAGTTCCTTTTACGTCGGTAAAGATTATATTCTGCAAAAAGAATTGAAGGGTGGTTTCGTCGGATCAGAAAGAACGTATCGTATCTACACAACCGGCGGAATTGTTTTCCTGTCCTGTTTCGTCGGAATTTTCTCGCTCATCCTCTTCTCCTATAACATGAATCTGCACCTTCATTCGCTTCGCTCTATAACAGCCATCAACTTTCTGACCATTGCCGGCTTTTTACTGTTCTAGTTTTTTAAAACTGTAACGTTTAAAACTATTCATCCTTATAAGTACATGCTTTTCAGCTATTCCTTACTTTTAAAGAATGGTGCGTCGTTTTAGTATTGTATTACTTTTATTCTGTTCACTGTTTTTTTACGGACAGAAGAAAACGTCAGCTAAGCCAACACGAATTCTCTTTGTGTTTGATGCAAGCAACAGTATGAAAAGCATTCATCAGAATGCTACTCGTATAGAAGGGGCAAAGAATCTGTTTTTCAAATTTGTCGATACACTCAGTAAAGATAAATCACTTCAGTTTGCATTGCGAATGTATGGCCATACGGTAAAGTATCCTCCCGGCGATTGTGGTGATACAAAACTCATCGTTCCTTTTTCAGCCAACAATCTTACATTGATCAAACAAAAAGTAAAAGAAGCGAAGCCAACGGGTATTACGCCAATCGAGCACTCGCTCACGCAGGCCGCCAACGATTTTCCGGATAACAAGGCGAATAACATTGTGATCATCATTACAGATGGGATAGAGGAGTGTGGAGGAGATCCATGTAAGGCGAGACAGAAATTGATGGAGAAAGGAATTGTTTTCAAGCCATTTATCATTGGAATAGGATTGACACCTGAACAGATCAAAACTTTTGAATGTGTTGGAACTTATTTTGATTACGATGATGATGGAACATTTGCGGATATAAGTAAGATCATTCAACAACAAAAACTGAACAAGACCACTGCGCAGGTAAATTTGCTCGATACCAAATCTCTGCCTACTGAAACCGATGTGAACATGACCTTTTATGATGTGAACAGAAAAGCTTATAAATACAATTACATTCACACGCTGAATTACAAAGGACTTCCCGATACACTTTATCTGGACGATTACCCAACTTACAAGGTAACGGTTCACACCATACCGCCGGTTGAAAGTGCGGAAGTTAAGTTAACGCCCGGTAAGCACACCGTCATTCCCGTAGATGCTCCTCAAGGTTTTTTCTCCGTGAATCGTCCGGAAGGAGTGTATAATTACAATGAGAAGGTAAAA
>DAORJH010000402.1:0-2732 GCA_035438925.1 Bacteroidia bacterium
CTGGAAAAAAACCGAATGAGTTCTGCCTTATTGTCGTTTACAATTATTCCTTCTTCTTTCAGTATACGAATCATATAAGCAAGCTGAGGAACCGAAAGCGTTGTTTTGATTTTGGCATCGACATCAGTAATATCATTCTGTGTGCCTGGCGGAATCATAAAAGTAAGTTGTCTTCTTTTCTCAATGTAGTGTACTTCATCCTCCAGCCAGTTTAGAAGATGGGCTTTGATCGTTGTTCTTCCCGGCTTTAAGGCATAATCAGGTTTAACCTGTGACTGACTTAAATTCTTGATAAGGAGTGAAAGATGTTCCAGTTGCGCCTGGAATGAACCCATCTTTTCCAGCTCAGACTTAACTTTAGTTACGGAGTATTGAACAAAGTGATGGTTATTGAAATTGAGATAGATGAGAAATTCATAAATGGCTTGAGAATAATCCTTCTGATTGGGTTCTTCCAAAATCTTAAAGAGGCACTTGATTAAATACTTCAGGTAAATAAGTCGTCTGAAGGAGAAAAACTGCTTTTGAGGGATATCCGTGAATTGAATAATAGGATAAATGACGAGTAAGCTTAATTCTTCCTCCACTTTTTTCTCTTTGAAAAGATGTTGGAGATTATTAAGGTTTTCTTCGAATTCCTTGACTGAAATGAAAACATAAGCATCGGGAATTTTCTGATCCTGATCAAAATACTTAGTGAAGTGGACCTCAATATGATTGAGCAGATCTTCAAAAATCAGAAAGAGTACCTTACATAGATTCAAACGAGAACTGCCGGATGTAATGTTTTTTAGATTATGAACAGATTCTTTATCAATAATTGTCGCGACTTTATCGGCCAGACGGATTATATGTGCCTGATGCTGTTGGATGAATAGCTCCATCTTGCGGTCATTCTTAGCTTCAAACAAATGCCGGACAAAACATTTCTTTATCCTCTCGGATTCTGCTTCGATGAAATCGACTTTCTTTTGATAGTCACTGATGGAAGAATTGAGTTTGCTATTTTTTTGACATTCCTTGGTTACGAATTCTTCAAAGAATTCTAATTCAAACTTCATTAGAGATTGATTAAATGACCAACTAACTGCCAGAGACTAATTCTAAGATAGCGAAAGCAGTTAGAATTGACCAATAAATCAAACTGCCGGGTTATGCCATTGGTTGTAAGAAACTATCAAAAATTGTTAGATAAAAGGCTTGATTCAGGATCCTGTTTCTGTTTTTAAGGGTGGTTGAACAGTGAACTTTGTACGAAGCGCACTCATATCCTGGCTTACTTTCAAGTCAAGGATTTTTGCGTAGTGTTGTGTGGTGCGCAGGTTTTTATGACCTAACATTTTACCAACTGTTTCAATAGGCACTCCATTGGTGAGAGTTATTGTAGTTGCAAAAGTATGGCGCGCTGTGTGAAACGTCATTTTCTTATTTATTCCACAGATATCTGATATCTCATGCAGGTAGGCGTTCATCTTCTGATTGCTTAAAACCGGGAGTACCCGATTCTTATTAATACATTGTACATGATCTTTGTATTTAATAAGGATGGCCGCTGCCTGCGGAAGCAACGGAATCCTGGAAGGAGAATCTGTTTTTTGCCGGCTGGTGAATATCCATTTTTCACCATCAATGCCGGTTGAGATTTCAGCATTGGTAAGTTTCTGAGTATCGACATAAGCAAGTCCTGTGTAACAGCTGAACAAAAAGATATCACGAACTTGATTTATCCTTTCGCTTATAAAAGTTTTCACACTGATTTTCTCCAACTCCTCAAGTGTCAAATAAGGGCGGTCCACCTCATGCTTAGTCATTTTAAAGCCAACAAATGGATCTCTTTCTAACCAACCATTTTTTATACAGATGTGAACAATCTTTTTAAAATTGGTTAAGTATTTTATCGTGCTGTTGTGATTGCACTTTCTTTTTGTCTTGAGCCAAAACTCATAGTCAGTAATGAATTGATACTTAAGGCTCGTTACAGCAAGATCTGTTTGTTTATAATATTCTGCTATAAACAAGCGTGTGTGTTCAAGCGAGGTTTCGTACCTTCTATGTGTGGATATTGAATACTGCCTCCCTATTAATTCTTTTACTTGGTCATTATGGTGTTGGAAAATTTCCAGAAGCATTCGCGACTTTTCTTTTATGCCATGCCAGTGCTTACGAAATACTTCCGTTGTCACTTCAAGGCCAATGGTGATTAACTTTTTTTGGATATCAAAGGCTTTAGCACGAAGCACATCCAGAAATTCATTCAGCTCTTTCGCTTCTTTAGCGCTCCCCGTTGCCCTACCCGCTTCCTGGGACCATTTAGATACTTCCACGAAACGCGCTGTTGCCGTTTCAAAACGTTGTCCGTTTACCGTTACTCTCAAATAGACAGGAGTGTGTCCGGTTGAGTTTGTCTTTGATTTTCTGGCATAGAAAAGGACTTTGATCATGTCGCCCATAGTGCACCGGAATTAGGTTTTAAAATTGATTTTTTACCTGTCCGAAATCAAGATGTTCATAATTTGAACTACTTGATTGTCAGTGTGTTTTGGTGCTATTCGGTGCACTCTAAGTTTTGATTTTAAAGTGCACCGAAATTCCACCCTACGGGTTGAAAAAAGTTGAATGATTTGGTGTGGTTAGAAAACACAAAAGCCAGAATTCATACGAATTTCTGGCTTTTGTATTTGATTGAGTGTGAAATGGTGGAGCTGCAGGGAATCGAACCCTGGTCCAGAGAA
>DAORJH010000403.1:0-2716 GCA_035438925.1 Bacteroidia bacterium
AATGCCACCTGAACCCATTTGATCTCAGAAAAATTCAAACCCGAGAGAAGGTTATTTAAGTTCTCAATAAAAAAATTGCAATACTTGAAATAGAACAACAGGCCCAAATTTAGACATAAGGAGAGTACGAGGATGAGTTTGCGTCTTTTCTCGTTCACCGACTCACTCATCATTTTCACCAGGTAAAAATCAAGAGTAGTGGTAAGAAGAATTACGAATATGAAAAGAGGAGCGCCCCAGCTGTAAAAAAAGACGGAAGCAAGCAATAAAAAAAGGTTCTTTAATTTATTTGGGAGGAGAAAATAAATTAAAAGTACAATGGGTAAAAAATAAACGAGAAAAGCAATGCTGCTAAAAATCACGATTTTTTTACAAAAGTAGGGAAATTATGTCTAGGTATTAATCAATACACCAACATCTTCCTTTTCAGGAAAAACAGGGCCTCACCCATTCTGAAATTGAGTTTGTTGCTGGCATAAGCATTGATGCCGGCCTTTTCGGCTCCATTGGCATAACCGTACACATCAGCGATCTGCGTGTTGTAGATCACGGCACCACTCACTGTTGTTTTTAAATTCAGATCAATGACCAAAGCCGCCATTTTTAATCCGTAATTCGTTTCCAGAACATCACTGCTTACATCTTCACGCGTGTCGGCATTGGCTTCTATAATATAATCTGCTGTTTCAGGTTTATCAGTGATCGTCACTTCCTGTCCCGAAAAACGTTGTTGTATGAAATTAGCAACGATCGTTGTTCCGGTCAGCTTTCCGAAATTCTTTTCTTTGCAGTTGATGTACAAATTCACCGGTCTCACTCTTGCCTGTACTTTCAATGCAGCTGTTTGAATGAATTGCTTCAACACATTCACCCCTGCTCTTCCCAATGAATCTGATCCCATTAAGCCGGAAATATCGGGGTTAAGATCGAAGGTGACCATTTGATTCATAGGCTCAATGGAATTTACTTTTACCTGTACCTCACCGCTATTGTTACTGGAAGTCTTCTCGATCACTTTCAATTTATCTTCTTCACTGTTCACCACAAAAGGGAAATTCTGTAAAGGAGTTTTACCTTTTACCAACAAAGTATAGTTCAATGGCTCATAGGTCTTCTGGTAAGGTTTCAGATCTGTATTGGTGTTCTTTGCGGCTACAGAAATAGATTGCAATTGTTGCTGAATCAAACTGGTGAGATCAAAGATATTCTTCAATCCTTTTGTTTGTGCAGGATCAAAATTGATCTCTTCATTCAAGTAAGGGGTTAAAACTCCAAATGCCTGTATGCGCTTTTTTAAACTGCTTGAGAAATCCTGATTCTGTTCATCGGTATAAGCGGATGCGATCAGATTCGATGCTTTGGTGATGGTCTGCTGTTTTTTCTGTTCTTTTTGTTTAGCGTATTCTGCCTTATCCAATACATAATACACCCAATACTGTTTGTCATTTTCATAGGTATCTACCTGCTGATATCCCTCAATGTTCTCGGAGTTCGTCATTTTAATGAGGGAGTTGTAATTCTCATTAAATGTCTTGTTGTTTTGAACGGTATAAATTACAGAGTTTGAAGATATGTCAACTTTAATTTCAGAAGTTAGATCATACAAGGCATTCTTTTTTGCTTCGATGGCATAAGAACTTGTTTTTGATTTGTCGGCGAAGCCAATTCCGACATACTTAAATCCGCTGTTGGGTCTGCTGCTTACCCAGGAAGGGGCCGGCTTTGATTCGGCTACAACAGGACCTTTTTCTACTTCCTTCTTGCTTCGGCAGGAGAAAACAGTACTGAGGATGAATATGAAAATTAACTTCTTCAAATTACTTCATGTTGTTTTGAACAGATTTAGAAAAGAGATCCACTGTTTTGTTATTTGCTTCCTGTCTTAACTGATCGAAACTTTTTAAGTTGGAATTAGCGCTGAATTGTTTTCTCCAGTTTGTTGGATTGTATCGAGCCGCAGGGGCTGTTTGATCCGGATTGTAAGGATACAAATTATTGATATTGCCCCCGTAGCTTCTAGTGAACTCATTGTATTCAACCGCATCAACCGCAGAGATATTCTGACTTTGAGAAGAAACGATCTGATTCGAATAAGAATTGATCAACTTATACGAATACATGTAGGAAAAAGAACGACTCGCTTTTACCACATTGTAATCAACCGGTTTGTACTCGGTGATAATGGTTGTATCATTCTTTCTTGTTTTAATTTCCTGAAAAGCTTTATAGGATATCTTTTGTGGACCAGAATTTATTTCTTTTTTGTCGGTTACATCGTAGGCATAGAAATAATCGGCGCCGGTTGCTTTTCTGATCGCCTGTATCAGATCCACTTCATTTGCATTACCACCCGAAACATTGGGAAGAAATGTAAAAGGAGTGTTGTTGATGATCTTGGCAAAACTGAAATTCTGATTGGCGATCTGATTGAAATTATTGAAGAGATAATCTTCCAGTTCTTTTTCTTCTTTGGAATTGGAGGTCTTAGGTTCGAACAACATAAAGTGCTTTGTTTGTCCTTCAAGTGCTAACTCATACAGATCCTTTGAATCTTTATACGATTCGCTTTTGCCTCTCATCTGACTTAGTGTATTATAAGCGTTGGCATAATTCTTATTTTCCAACTGAAGAACTGAACTCTGATAGAGAGGTTCACACACGGCGATCACTTCCAATTGCTGAGTTGTTTTATAGGCCGCATTGTACTTATTGATCC
>DAORJH010000404.1:0-2701 GCA_035438925.1 Bacteroidia bacterium
AAGGAAACTCCTTTATGAAATTCTCGATACGCATTAGAAATAATAATAAATAATACTGAAGCAAAGACCACTGAGCATGATCATTTTTAAAAATAAACTTGCTCTTTTGAACTGAAGAGATTCCTTCGCCTTCATTAAAGAAAACATCAGGAGAAGTAATGGAAGCACAAGCGCAAACAGAATATACAAGATCTGAATGTTGGCCGGATCATGGATCACTTTAAAGGTATTATAAGCAACAAACAAAAGAAGAAGGACCACGATAAGAAGAAGAAAAAATGCAGTCAGTTTTGCAGCAGCCATACCCCAATAGATCGGTAAAGTATGTCCTCCGGTTTCCTTATCTCCTTTAAAATCCTCCATGTCTTTTATGATCTCGCGTGCCATACTGGAAAGAAAAGCAAAGACAGAAAAGATCAATGTTACTTTCACGCATTTAAGAATAGCCAATGAATGAACAGGACTGAAATCCGGTTGTGTCCTTTGCATCAATCCGATCTCATAAACCAGTGGAACAAAGATCACAGATGCAGACAAAAGCGAAACAACAATATTTCCGATCAACAATTGCTTTTTGAAATGCGTACTATAAAACCAAAGAAGAATTGCAGAAAGAAAATGAAAAAGTGCAAGGCGAAGATAGCCTGCTTTCAAGGAGCAAAGTATTCCTAAGGCGATTCCGGTGAAGGTAAAAGTCAAATGCAGAATGATGGCACTTCGTCTTTTGATTACTTTATCCACCACCACGGTATCGGGATGATTGATCAGATCGGTCTTCACATCGAAATAATCATTGATGATATAACCGGCCGCTGCAATAAAAACAGTACTGAGAACGAGGACACCAAAAAAACGATCATTGAGTACAAGTGAAAGTGAGTGACCAATGAGGATCTTTTGTAAAACAAAATACCTCAGCATATAAAGCGTGAGGGCTGTCATCACGAGATTCTCTATGCGCGCCAACTTAAGTAAGGCAATGAAGCGATTATTTAAAAGTTTATTCATTTACCAGTTACTGATCTCCCATTTACCTTGTGAACGCAACACTTGTTCTATGATGTCTCTTACGCAACCTTCTCCTCCGTTGCGGGGCGAGATGTAAGAGCAGATCGCTTTGATCTCGGGTGCTGAATCATTCGGACATACTGCAAGTCCGACTGCACTCATTACCTGATGGTCGGGTAGATCATCGCCCATGTAAAGTACTTCTTCTGCACTCAATTTATTTTTTTGAATATATTCTTTGAAGCATTGCAGTTTATCTTTCACATTTATAAAAATATCCTTCACGCCTGCCCTGCTCAATGCAGTTCGAACTGCGATATTATTCCCGCCGGAAATGATCACGATGCGGAATGACTTTTCCAATGCAAGGTGAATAGCATATCCATCCTTACTGTACATATTGCGTACCATTTCGCCATTCTCCATGACAAGAACTTTACCGTCGGTAAGAACACCGTCAATATCAAAGATCATTGTAGTGATCCTCGTCAATGCTTTTTTATAATTCAACTTTTCCATTTTGCTCTTGGATCAATTTACTTAAGGAATTATACACTTTTAAAAGGGAAGTTTCATTACTGATCAGTTTTCTGTGGGCATTCATGGTTACCTTGTCATTTCTACGGGCTGGTCCCGTTTGTGAGAAACGTGCTCCTTTTGCAAATACTTTTTCCAAGGTATGTATACTTAGTTCATCCAACAAAGTACAGTCAGCATTCTTCACATTTTCGTTCAACAGCTCCTCGGAAGCAAGGTGAAGTGCATTCACAAAATTATTGATGAAAACGGCAGAGAGATGGTAATACATCCTGTCCCTTGAGCTTACTTTTTTTACGATGGGGGAGATACTCTTCGCTAAGGTAAAAAGCTTCTTCTCTGCATTTTTATCCTCTGATTCAATTAAGAGTGGTATCAATTGCCAATTGAGTGTATCTGTTTTACTGAAAGACTGCAAAGGATAGATCACTGCTTTGATACCAACGGCATTCTTCAATTCATCGATCGCTCTTGCCCCGGCCGTATGGATCACAAATGCTTTTTTATTTTGAGGCTTTATAGAACGAGAAACTTTTGCTATTGCAGAATCACTTACACCAATGAAATAGAGATCGGCATTTTGATCAAGTTCACCTAGGCCGACATACGTTCTACAATTCAAAGTTTTGAATCGAAGCAGGTCTTTGTTCGCTCGATGGTTGTAAACGGAGATAGTGAATTTCAGCTTTGTGAGCCTGACAGCAAGGTGCCAGGCAAGATTACCACATCCGATAAGAACGACATTTCTGCCTTTTTTCGCTGACATACTACTTTGATTGTAGCTTGAATTTACGAATTCTTTCCATGATTGCAATAAAAGTTCCAAGTGCCATAATGATGCATCCCAGCCAAAGAACATTTATATAAGGGAAAATAAATGCTTTCATGACAATGAAGTCCTTGGCGTTACTTGCTTTCTCGCTCATAGTGATCTCTACATGACCCTCTTCCGGATCTATCTTCCAGAAGACGAATTTAAGTCCTAGCTCCTCTATAATGTCTTCTTCCGGTATCACCACAGAATTTTTGATGATGTATTTAGGATAAGCTTTATAGGTTTTTGACTGGGCATCGATCGCTCTCAAGACAGCAGTAACAATGAGGAGTGAATCGTTCTTTTCATATTCTTTCTGTCCGATATTCGTACGCAAGGAAT
>DAORJH010000405.1:0-2700 GCA_035438925.1 Bacteroidia bacterium
CAATGGGATTGAAGATGGGATGATAACCGGAAGAACCGGTCCATCCATTGATATTACCTGATTCAAAATCAATATTCACGCAGGGACCTGCGAATAGATTGTTTTGATTGTTTTGTTGTGGTGGAATTAGGTCAGATTGTTGACCGGTATTGCTCGTTTGTTGAGCGTGGATTCGTTGATGAGCATCAAGGAATTCTTTTTTATCTGCTGGATTAAAATGCAGTTTGTCTGCGTAGGCACTCCAGTAAGCGCCATTGTAAGGTGTGTTTTTGCTTGACGGATCAGTAGCGAGGATCTGGCCAAAGCTGATAACCCGGATAAGTAAACCGAGCGTGGCGGTTAATAATAGATGTGTTTTCATAGCAGATTGTTTTTAGGGTTTTTGTTCTCATTTTATGCTTGGTTTTTTTTTTGTTTAATGTTTGGTGTTTTGATGTTTTGTGTTTGATGTGTATTGTTTGGTGTTTGTTGTGTGCTTCTGATTTATTGTACGCAGTTTTAAGTTTGAAGGTTATTAATTACGAGGTGAATTAGATGAATGAGTATTTTTTGAAATCTAAAACATCTAAATAAAATGACGGAGCTTATATTTTATCGATGAGGATGAAAATAGCTTCTACGATTATGAACAATTCTCTGTTGAAGCTAAATTGAATTATAGCCAGCCTTCTTGAATTGCTGCCGTTCATCCAAAGGTGTTAAAATGAGAGGAGAATTTTAAAACTTTATTCCAATTAAAAGCACGTCGTCAACTTGCTCCAGATCACCTTTCCAGTCCAGAAAGCTTTTTTCTAGTATGGATTTTTGTGTTTGTGAGTCTTTGCTCGTATTTGAGCAGAGGAGTTCGTTTAGTTGCTTGTATTTGTATTTTTTACCTTTAGGGCCACCGAACTGGTCGGCATATCCATCCGTATACATATAAAGGGTATCACCTTTTTTAATTTCCACGTTGTGTTGACTGAAGTTTTCATTTTTAACTCCGGGTCCAACAGGCATTTTATCACATGACAACTCAATCACTTTGTTTTCTCTGATCAAGATTGGCGCATTGTTAGCGGCTGCGTAACTGATCTTAAGTTGATGGTCTCCCGTTCTTTCAATACAAAGCAAGATCCCATCAAAACCATCTTGTTGCCCTTCTTTCCCTACGCTTTCCAACAATCGCATCCGCACAAAATCAAATACTTTATTGGGTTCGCTTATCTTTTTCTCATTGATGGCCTCTGCTAGGAAGGAAATATTCAATAGACTCATGAAGGCGCCGGGAACTCCATGTCCGGTTGAATCACAAACGGCAAGGTAGAATTTTTCTACTGCTGAAGAAGCCCAGTAAAAATCCCCACTCACGATGTCTTTTGGTTTGAACAGTACAAAGTGATCCGGTAAATTATCCTTCAAAAGATCCTGATGGGCCAGCAAAGTGTATTGGATCTTCTTCGCATAATTGATACTATCCGTGATCTCGTGATTTTTTTCTTCCACCAATTTCTTTTGTTCAGATATAAGTTGATTCGATCTTTTCTTCTGGGAATAGGCTCTGAAAGAAATGAGCAGCAAAAGGGCAGTGGCTGCTAATCCCAAAAACAAAAAGTTGCGTTGTCTATTTTTATTCTCGATCTCAAAATCTCTTTCATTTAAAAGGTGTTCTGTTTTGGCTAATTCAAATTTCACTTCTGCTTCCAGCATTTTCCCTTTTTGCTGATCGATGCCTAAAGAATCATTGTATTTTTTCCAAAGTACATTGTAATCATAGGCCTGCTGAAATTCTTTTTGTTCTGCATGAATTTGTGAGAGGTACTTATAACAATCGCGTTTCACAAGATTGAGATTCAAGGAATCTGCAATTTTCAGGGAGTTTTCGATCAATCGTATCGCTTCTTTTGGTTTCTTGAATTGCATTTCCAACTGCCCTAACACAAATTGCGCATTACAGATGCCATGAAGTTCATGTATGACTGTATACAAATCATACGATCGTAAAGCATATTCCTTGGCCTTCTCAAAGTCTTTTTTCATCATAAAGATCTCTGCCGATCCTAAAGTGGAATTCGCTTGTTCTGATCGCATATTGTTCTTTTGAAACATCTCCGTGGCTTGCTGCGAATAAAGTGCCGCGCTGTCTAGTTCATTCATTTCCATGAACATTAAAGTCATATTATTTAGTGTAGAACCAAACAATTTAAAGTTTTCATTCTTCAATGCATCTTCTTTTGTGAGCACATAATATTTTTTCGCTTCACCGAACTTACCTTCCCTTACTAATAAATTACCCATTAAGTTATAAATGGTCTTTTTTTGTTCAGGAAGATCATTCTTGTCGCAAAAGTCAATGTATTCAAGACAGTAGTTGAAGGAGGACTCCAACATGTTCTTATAATACAATAATGTGACCAATGGCTTATAGATCTTAATGCATCCATTCGTGAAGTGGATCTTCTTTGCTAATTCAAGACCAAGTATGTAATTCTTGATGTGATTCTTTGAACTGTACTGATCAAATTGTCGCGCTAGTTTGAAGTATAAATTAACCTTATTGCTGTCATCCGGACTAACTTCAATAATCTTTTGCAGGGAATCAATTCTTTGCTGGTTAATGGCCTTGACTGTAATTGAGATCTGAAATAAGAAAAAAAGTAAGAAGAGGTTCTTTTTCATAGCTTAATTCCACACCGGTGTTGCGATATTTTTCTGCATTTTTAT
>DAORJH010000406.1:0-2693 GCA_035438925.1 Bacteroidia bacterium
GCATCCTGTTCCGGCAGCCGTGATCGCCTGACGGTAAACGCGGTCAGCACAATCACCAACGGCATAAACACCCTCAATATTTGTTTTGGTAGAACCAGGCTTTACTTTGAGATAACCCATTTCATCCATATCAAATTGTCCTTTGAATACTTCTGTATTCGGTTTATGACCAATGGCAACAAAGAATCCTTTCACATCTAACTTTCTTTCTTCGCCGGTCTTATTATTCTTTACCATGATCCCTTCAACCAATTCTGCACCTAAAACATCCTTTGTTTCGGTATTCCAAAGAATTTCGATATTACTTGTGTTCTGAACCTTGTGTTGCATGGCTTTGCTTGCTTTCATTTCGTCTTTTCGGATTATCATGTACACTTTATTGCAAAGCTTAGAGAGATAAGTTGCCTCTTCTGCTGCTGTATCTCCGGCTCCAACAATCGCAACATCTTGTCCTTTAAAGAAAAATCCATCGCAAACAGCACAAGCACTTACTCCACCTGCATTCATACGCAAGCGCGTTTCATTTTCCAGACCAAGCCATTTTGCACTTGCACCCGTAGAAATGATCACTGTATCTGCTGTAATTTCCAAAGTATCATCCACCCAAACACGTTTTGGATTTGATTTCAGATCCGCTTTTGTCACCATCCCAAAACGAACTTGTGTACCGAATCGTTCTGCTTGTGATTTCAGATCTTCCATTAATTCCGGACCTTTCACTCCTTTCGGATATCCGGGAAAATTATCTACTTCTGTGGTTTCAGTTAATTGTCCACCCGGTGTCATTCCAGTGTACATGATCGGTTTCAGATCTGCTCTTGCCGCATAAATAGCTGCAGTGTAACCTGCAGGTCCTGACCCAATGATCAAACATGTAATATGTTCTGCCTTCGACATAAAAATTCTTCTTTGGTACAAATTTAACAGAAGCCTGAGAAATGGGCTATAAAGTAATCCACAATTTTAAACATTTTGTGAATTGTATGAATGAGCATTTCTTTAATTATATTTGACTATCAAATGAAGCAATTTTCGGAAAAGAATTTTACAATGAAGATCCATGAGAATGGACTCGTTGAGTTTTTGGTGAGAAAAGGAGTCTCTCTCACTGAAAATGACGTGTGGTTATCGAGAGACTTATCAATGAACTACTTACCCGGGAAAAAATTTTATGTGCTCACCGAGGCGGAAGATGAATTCAATCCCACTCCCGGAGCCAGAACAGCAGGTGCATCAAAAGAATACGCCAAACATGTTGCAGCACATGCCTTGTCAAGTAACAACAGTTTTCTAAAAATTTTAGGTAACCTTTTCATCAAGGTAAGCAGACCGGCCGTTAAAACACAATTCTTTGATGACAGGAACAAGGCTTTAGCATGGTTAGAAAAATGCAGAAAGGAGAACGAAGAGTGAAGTTGGTCTATCAAGTTTTCCTTGTCTTTTTTATCCTCACAAACACTTCTTTTTTTGCACAGAATGCCGATCTCAGTATGCTGAAATCGATCAATGCAAAAGAAATGCCGGTATGGGATAAAACCATGAAAGGTGTTTCCTTTTCAGTTTACCCTGTGATGCCTGCATCAGTCATTGGGGTCTGGTCGCATGGCTATTTCACGAAGAACGAAGTGATGACACGGAATGCCTATAAAAGTGCGCTTAGCATTGGTTTGGCAATTGGATTAACGACTGGATTGAAATATGCGGTGAACAGAACACGACCTTTTACAGATTATCCCGATGATATTGTGAAAAGAGATGAAGTAGGCCCTTATTCTTTTCCAAGTGGACATACCACTGCGGCCTTTGCAACAGCTACTGCAATGAGTTTAAGTTATAAAAAATGGTACGTTACGGTGCCTTCTTATATCTATGCAGGATTCGTCGGTTATTCCAGAATGCGTTTGGGGGTTCATTATCCAAGTGATGTTTTAGGAGGTGCCATCATTGGTATAGGCGCCGGTTTTTTAACCTGGCAACTCGATAAAGCCATTAACGGGAAATAGATCTTCTCGCTCTTATTACTTCAAAAATCGTAAAATACTTTGGTAAATGCTTTGCATTTCCTCGTCACGGATAACATAGGGTGTTATCAAATAAAACACATTGCCTAAGGGACGAATGATGATCTTTTCGTTCATGAAAAAATCCGTGATCGAATCAGCTGCATTGTTCAGATAATGTGATTCCTCATTTGTTTTTAATTCAACAGCAAGGATGGTTCCTTTGCATCTCACCTCTTTCACGCTTGGATGTTGCTTTATTTTTTGAGCGAAGAGTTGATGGCTTTTTTCTATTCGTGCTATCGCATTTTTCGTTTCTTCGTTTTCCATCAGATCCAAACTTGCCAGAGCGGCAGTACAACTGAGTGGATTGGCTGTATAACTATGCCCGTGAAAAAAAGTTTTTTCCTTATCATCGTTGAGATAGGCCTGATAGATAAAGTCGGCACAACTTGTTACGCCCAATGGAAAATAGCCTCCGGTAAGTCCCTTACTCAAACAAAAGATATCCGGTTGATTCTTCAATTGATCACTTGCAAAAAAAGTTCCTGTCCTACCGAAGCCGGTCATCACTTCATCTGCTATTGTAATGATATTGGATTCTTTGCAGAGAGAGAGCAGTTCATCCAACAAAGACGCATCATACATACGCATTCCGGCAGCACCTTGTACCAATGGTTCAAAGATGAATCC
>DAORJH010000407.1:0-2684 GCA_035438925.1 Bacteroidia bacterium
CTTGATCTTACCGGTTGATTCCAGAATAGGAGGTGCAACTTCATAGATCATTTGAACGATCTCACAAATATCATCATGCTTGATGTAAGTTCTGTAGAAATCCTGTTGAGCTGTGAATCGAGGATCTGTTTTGCGTAACACAGCGTGTCCGTAACCAGGCACTACTTTTCCTTCTGTCAATGTTTTCTTAATGTACTCTGCAATTTGCTCTTTTGTTGGTAAGCCTCCTCCTAAAGTTTCTTTCAATTCCATGATCCAACTTAACACTTCCTGATTTGCTAATCCATGCAAAGGACCTGCTAGTCCGTTCATACCAGCAGCAAAAGCTAAATACGGATCTGATAATGCCGATCCAACCAAGTGAGTTGTGTGAGCTGAAACGTTTCCTCCTTCATGATCAACGTGGATCGTCAGGTATAAACGCATTAAACGCTTCATATCGAAGGCTTCATAACCTAACATGTGTGCAAAGTTTGCTGCCCAGTCTAATTTAGAATCCGGTTCAATATGTACTCCTCCCTTGTATTTTCTTCTGTAGATATAAGCTGCAATGCGAGGAAGGCGAGCGATCAGGTTCATGCTGTCTTCATATGCATAATCCCAATAGTCCTTTTTACTCATGCCTTTTGCATAAGCTTTTGCAAATACACTTTCTCTTTGCATTGCCATCACACCAATCACGAATTGAGTCATTGGATGCGTATCCACAGGTAATTGTTCAATTACATCGAAAACATGTTTGGGAACATTATTTCTTTTTGTCCACTCGGTAGTAATGAAAGTAACATCATCTTGTGTTGGCAATTCACCTACTAACATTAAATAAAATATTCCCTCAGGCAAAGGCTCTGTTCCACCCGGAGCTTTTGGTAAAGCCTTTCTCAATTCAGGAATACTGTAACCTCTGAAACGAATTCCTTCTTCAGGATCCAGACGGGAAGTTTCAGTGATCATTCCAGGCATACCACGCATTCCCTGGTATACTTGTGCAACGGTTATTTCGCCAAGTTTCAGATCACCATGATTCTTAATAATATCTTTTATCTCTGCAGCAAGCACATCGGCTTTTGCTTTGAATTTTTCCTTTAATGGGTCCATTTGTATTTTTTATTTACGGATACTAATTTACAATCTGCCTTATAATAAACAAAGGAAATTCGCTGAATTTCACATTATTTTTAGAATAAGCTTCAAAAACCTAAAACAACGAATTTATAGTTAGGATTGGTATTTGAACCAGAGGGAGTAGACAACAAATTTTGGTTTTAAAGCTGTTTTTATGTCCATTTTTATATCTTTACTAAGATGAATTATAGAAGTAATGCAAAAATTCATACTTAAACCTTGAATCATGAAGATTATCGTGAAATTAATGTGTGCTTTAATGATTTTTATTTTCGAAAGTGCAAATGTGAAGGCTCAGAATCTTATATGGGCTCGAAGTTCAGGCACAAGCTCAAGTGAGATTGCCCGATCTTTGTCAGTGGATGCAAATGGAAATGTTTATTATACGGGAACTTTTCAGGGGACAATGGACTTTGATCCCGGACCCGGGACTTTTACTCTTTCTTCTGCAGGGTCTGATGATATTTATATCTCAAAAATGGATGTGAACGGCAATTTTGTATGGGCCAGATCAATAGGGGGGGGGTTGGCGGATGCCCCATACGCTATTGCAACCGATCAATCTGCCAATGTGTATATAACAGGTTCGTACAATGGAACTGTAGATTTTGATCCCGGGGCCGGAGTAAGCAACCTCATCTCAGTTGCAGCTACTTATGATGCTTTTGTTTTAAAATTAGATGTTTCGGGGAATTTTGTCTGGGCCAGATCAGTTGGAGGAAACGATAGTGATCATGGATTTGGTCTGAGTGTTGATGCATCTAGCAATGTGTTTGTAACAGGGTATTTTAATTTAACGGGTGATTTTGATCCCGGACCGGGAATTTCTAACTTGACTTCGGCAGGAACGGATGATGTTTTTATTCTGAAATTGAATGGTAGTGGCAGTTTTCAGTGGGCAAGGGCAGTGGGAGGTACGAATGTTGACACGGGATATTCAATCACCACAGATGCGTTCGGTAATGTAATTGTAACAGGATCCTTCAATCAAACGACCGACTTTGATCCCGGAATCCCCGTTTTTAATTTGGTGTCAGCAGGAGGAAATGATGTTTTTGTTCTTAAACTGAACAGTTCAGGAAATTTTGTCTGGGCTAAAAGTTTCGGTGGAACCAGTGAAGATGAAGGAAGATCGGTTTGTGTAGATCCTTCAGGTAATGTGATCACCTGTGGTTTTTTTGAGGTAAGCGTTGACTTTGATCCCGGTCCTGGAACGTATAGCTTGACTTCAAATGGAGTTTTGGATGCATTTATCTCTAAACTCGATCCCTCCGGAACACTCATTTGGGCGAACAATACGGGAGCAGGAGGTAATGATGCAGCCTACGGTGTAACGACAGATGCATCAGGTAATATTTATTCAACCGGCTATTTCAGCAATACCGTTGATTTTGATCCAGGTATTTCAAGTTATACAATTACATCGGCGGGACAATACGATGTTTTCATTGATCGATTTGATGCTTCAGGGAATTTCATTTGGGCGAAATGTCTGGGAGGTACCGGTGATGAAGTAGCTTATGGGATCGCTTTGGGTGGAACAACAACAGTTCATACCT
>DAORJH010000408.1:0-2683 GCA_035438925.1 Bacteroidia bacterium
TTTCTGGATTTCCTTAAGGAACATTATGCTGACAGTGATCATTCGGATCAAGATCATGAACATGGAAAATTGCCATTTAAACATGCGAACGATGGATGCAGCAATCACCCGGTTCCGAACATCTCACCGGTGATTGAATCGTCCACAACGGAATTTTTTCATCCTATTCCAACTTATCTCCAATTGTTTTTAGATTCAAGGGATAACATCCCGGCATCTTATTCCGGAACTATCTGGCAACCGCCAAAATTTGCTTGATCTTATAGTTTGAATGGACGGACATTGAGTCCGTCTTATTTTTAATTTATATGAATTAAGCAATCATTTATGCTGAATAAAATAATTTCATTTTCGATAAAGAATAAATTGATCATTGCTCTTTTTACGATCGCACTGATCATTTATGGAGCTTTTGAATTAAGAAAGCTCCCAATAGATGCTGTTCCTGATATCACAAACAATCAGGTTCAGATAATAACTGCTGTTCCCTCCATGGGTGCAAGCGACATAGAGAGACTCATCACTTTTCCTATAGAACAAGCGAATGCAAATATTCCGGGCTTGATAGAAATAAGGAGTTTTTCACGTTTTGGCCTTTCTCTGGTCACAATTGTGTTTGATGAAGAAACTGATTTGTATTGGGCACGACAACAAGTAGCCGAACGTTTACAAAAAATAAAGGAGATCATTCCGAAAGGAATTGGGAATCCTGAATTGGGTCCTGTTACTACAGGTTTAGGTGAGATCTATCAATATGTTCTTCGGCCATTGAAAGGATATGAGTCACGCTACAGTGTCACAGAGCTCAGAACGATTCAGGACTGGATCGTTCGTCGACAGTTGCTAGGTGTTAAAGGTGTTGCTGAAGTAAGCAGTTTTGGAGGGAAACTGAAGCAATACGAAGTGGCGATAAATACAGATAAGCTGAATGCACATCACTTGTCCGTTTCCGAAGTGTTCTCTGCAATTGAAAAAAACAATGAGAATACCGGGGGCGCCTATATTGAAAAGGGTCCTTCTGTTCTCTACATACGAACCGAAGGTTTGATCACGCAGTTGGAACAGATCAAAAATATTGCCGTTAAAAGGTCACCAGACGGCATGCCGCTTTTTATTAAAGATATTGCAGATGTGAAGATAGGCTCCGCCGTACGTTACGGAGCCATGACCTATAATACAGATGGTGAAGTTGCCGGAGCAGTGGTGATGATGTTGAAAGGTGGAAACAGCAATGATGTGATCGTGAATATTAAAAAGCGTATAGCTGAAATTCAGAAGACATTGCCTCAAGGTTTGGTGATAGAGCCTTTTCTTGATCGAACAAAAATGGTGAACAATGCAATACATACTGTAGAGAGTAATTTGCTGGAAGGTGCATTGATCGTGATTTTCATTCTTGTTGTTTTTCTGGGAAATTTCCGTGCAGGACTTCTAACCGCGTCTGTGATCCCTCTGGCGATGCTGTTCGCCATTATCATGATGAATTTATTCGGGGTAAGCGGAAATCTAATGAGCTTAGGTGCACTCGATTTTGGACTTATTGTTGATGGAGCCGTTATCATCATTGAAGCAGTCATGCATCAAATGAGCCATTCAAATAAATTTCCGGGTAGAAAACAGATCCTTCAGCATGAAATGGACGGAGAAGTGCAACATGCAGCTTCTAAAATGATGAATAGCGCTGTTTTCGGACAGATCATTATTCTCGTCGTTTATCTTCCCATTCTCACTTTACAGGGAATAGAAGGCAAAATGTTTAAACCCATGGCGCAGACAGTTGCTTTTGCTTTGATCGGTGCATTCTTGCTTTCGCTTACCTACATTCCCATGATGAGTGCTTTGTTTCTTAATAAGAAAGTAGGACGAAGCAAAAATATTTCAGATCGGGTAATGACAAAGATCGAATCTCTTTACTCCAAATTACTTGCCAAAATTATTCGTGTGCCTAAAATAGTGATCAGTACAATACTCCTGATGTTGACTGCATCGATCAACACACTTAGCTCGCTTGGAGGAGAATTTATTCCGGCACTTGAAGAAGGGGATTTTGCGGTCGAAACGCGTGTGTTAACAGGAAGTAATATCAGTACTACGATCGAGCAAACTCAGAAAGCTTCAAAGATCCTGTTAGAACGTTTTCCTGAGGTTGAAAGAATAGTAACAAAGATCGGGAGTGGAGAGGTTCCTACAGATCCAATGCCGATGGAAGCAGCCGATATGATGATCATCTTAAAAGATAAAAGCGAATGGAAAAGTGCTTCCGGCTTTAATGATCTGAGTGAGAAAATGAGCAAAGCGCTGGAAGAAGTGACTGGTGTAACTTTTGGATTTCAATATCCTGTGCAAATGCGATTCAATGAACTCATGACCGGAGCCAAGCAGGATGTGGTGTGTAAGATCTTTGGTGAAAATTTAGATAGTCTGACAACGTATGCCGAAAAATTAGGAAAGATCATTCATACTGTTGAAGGAGCACAGGACGTTTATGTGGAGTCTGTGACCGGAATGCCACAAGTGATCATTCAATTCAAAAGAGATGAGATCGCAAAATTTGGAACTACTGTTCAGGAAGTCAATAAATGTGTGAACACAGCTTTCGCTGGACAAAGTGCCGGCCTGGTCTTTGAAGAGGAACGTCGTTTTGATCTGGTTGTACGCTTGAATAATGAGAATAGAAAGAATG
>DAORJH010000409.1:0-2678 GCA_035438925.1 Bacteroidia bacterium
ATGATCTTTGAAACTGTTTTTCTCAATTCCAAGACTTCTTTTTTTCCTATGACAGCTTTTACGAGTGCAGGATCGATCATGCTCTTGTTAGTATGAAAATTGCTCAGCATGGTATTTTCATCTTCCAATGCAGGATAATGCACATGGATCTTGAACAAAAAGCGATCCAATTGTGCTTCCGGCAAACGATAGGTTCCTTCCTGTTCGATCGGATTTTGTGTTGCCAACACCATGAAGGGTTCATCCAGTTTATAGGTTGTGCCATCCACACTGATCTGCCTTTCTTCCATCGCTTCAAACAAGGCGGCCTGTGTTTTCGCCGGAGCACGGTTGATCTCGTCCGTTAAAACAATATTCGCAAAGAGTGGTCCTTTCTTAAATTCAAAGGAAGCATTCTTCGCATTGAAGATGGAAGTTCCAATGATATCACTCGGCATCAGGTCAGGCGTGAATTGTATACGCTTGAATTCGGCATCAATGGTTTTAGCCAATAATTTAGCCGTTAATGTTTTTGCTACACCCGGCACACCTTCAATCAATGTATGCCCATCGGCTAACAAAGCTATTAGCAATAGATCGATCATTTGGTTCTGACCAATGATGTGTTTGGAGATCTCGGCTTTGGCGCCTTGCATTTTTCCGGTCAATCCGCTCAGATCAACTCTGTTTTCGAAGTTATTTTCCATTATCTTAAACTGTTTTTATTGAAATTACTTATTTGTCTGTTTAATTCGATTAGTTCTAGTTCACTCAATTCATTTTGTTGTTTTATTCTTTCACAATACGTGAATAATTGTTTCACTTGTTTTTGATCAATGCCACTGAGTACACAGATATCATTTACCAACTGATCGTTCAAATCATTTGTATTAACGCCGAATTTTTTCCGGACCGATTCGTAAAAGAATTTGATGCGTTCTTCGGCAATGTGTTTGTGATTTTTACTGTTGAAGTAAACGTGACTGATCACATTCACAAATTCAAGTGTAGTATTGGTCACCGGCTCAAGGATAGGAATAGCTCTCTGTCTTCTTCTTCCTTCGGTGATCATATACGCAATGATGCTGAAGATCAAAAGAAGGTAAGCTGAATAAAGCGCATCACTTTCCAAAATGAATTTCATGAAGGAATAATGACTAACAATATAAGTCTTGTAATATTCATCCCAGACAATGGTATTGTTTTTCACCAGACTTAAGATAGAATAAGCCAATTGTCTGTTCTCATGTTTCACAATAAAGTAATTGGTAAATACATCAGGAGCGCTCATGAGTAAAAGTGTACCCTTTCCGAATTTTCCCTTTAAGAGACAGGCTTTATCGCGCATGGTCACTGCTTGAATTTTAAAAAGGGAAGTATCATAATTAGTGAAGTAGGAAGTCCAGAAAGCCTGAGGATATACATAAGATCTGCTTTGGTTCTTTGGAAGAAAACTGATCTCTTCTCCCGGTTTTTTTAGCAGAGAGTCAAAGCTGTTGAAGTAGGTAAAGCTGGAATATTCTGTTTTAATATGCAATGAATCGCTGAACTTCCCTCCGAATTCATTTGCACACAATAGAATGGTCTTTCCATTTTCTAATAATTGAAATAAGGCTTTGACATCATTTTTATTCAAATCCAGTCTATCATTGATCACGATGAGTGAAGAACTGTCTCCATGATCTGAATTCAAATTATACAATGTCTTTTTATTTTCTTCTACATTTTCGGCATATACATTCTTTAAAAGATTTTTTATGGCGTAGGTCCCGAATGGTGATTTGTCCTTTGACTGATAGGTTCTGGTCCAGTTCACTGGTTTGGGCAGAAGATACTGGATCAAAATGATCAAGGCAAAAATGCCACAGAAGAGGTAAATGTATTTTTTATTTCCCTTGAACATTTTGTGATCTTTCAAATTGATTGAATTGTTCGGCGTAATTGTGGTAATCGTTTTCTGTCAATATAAATTCTCCATACCATACATAGTCGTAAACTTTACTTAATTGCTGGAAGGGCAACAATTCCTTGTTTCCTTTTAATTCGTTCACGTAATCAATGTTGGTTTTATAAGGTGCAAACACCAGGGTACTGTTCTTATTCAAAAGATAAAGTAAATGAAGATAATGCCAACGAATGGCGAGACGAAGATCTCCGACTGAAACAGCATCTTGGATCTTTTTCGAAAAGTCGATCGTATCGAGGTTTTCGGTAATATCTGAAAAATTAAAGCTGATCGACTTGGGTTTTTCCCTGATCAGTCGAGCCCATTCCGATCTCCATAATAACCAGACTACGACTCCAACGGCAATGACAATGATTGTCCACAACAAGATATTTCTTGCAGTCATCACATTCCCGGCTTCTACGTTTCCAAAGAGTTTTTCTGAGATCCAATCCAATAGTTTTTCCAGAAAACCTTTTTTCTCACCAGAGGATGTATCGTATTGAAGTTGAGGATCGGAGAAAAGAAGCTCTTCCCCTTTTTTGGTTGGTACTACTTTAGTAAGATCACTTGTATCAACAAGTGGACGGAGCTTGTTTTTAAGTTCTGCAATTTCATTCAAAGAATCCTGAAGTGATTGTTTCTTTTTTGCCTGTACAGTATTTCCAGCACAGAAAAAGAACAGTAGCAATAAAAATATTTTTACAGAAAAAGAAAAGTTCATTACTGGATCTGATTTATCTTATCGATGATG
>DAORJH010000410.1:0-2674 GCA_035438925.1 Bacteroidia bacterium
CCCTATAGCTTGGAGAGTGGGGGCAAAGGTTCTTTTCTTTGGAAAAGTGTTGACGGAGGAGAAAATTGGTTTAAACTTAACGAGAAAAAAGGATTTCCTAATAAAGGAGTAACAGGTATCATTGGTGTTGCAGTAGCTCCATCCAATCCCGATCGTGTTTATGCGATCGTAGAAAATGAACAGGGTGGTTTGTACATGAGTGAAAATGGAGGCGAAACTTGGACGCTTCAGAATAGCAACAACGACATTCGTCAAAGAGCCTGGTATTATTCGAAAGTGCATGTGGATCCCAAAAATCAGGATATCGTATATATTCTCAATGTGGAATTTTTAAAGAGTACCGATGCAGGAAAAACATTTCGTTCAATTGCAACGCCGCACAGCGATCATCATGACCTTTGGATCGATCCAGAAGATGGAAATCGCATGATCATTGGTGATGATGGTGGAGCTCAGATCTCCTTCAACGGCGGCGCACATTGGAGTACCTACGGTAATCAGCCCACCGCGCAATTCTACAGAGTAAGTGCAGACAATCATTATCCATACCGTGTACTTACGGCACAGCAGGATAATTCTACCGTAAGGATCCTGTCTAGGTCAGAAGGAAACGCAATCACTGAAAATGACTGGACATCCACTGCCGGTTTTGAAAGCGGTTACGTGGTCGCAGATCCAACTAATCCTGAAATTGTTTATGGTGGAAATTACGGAGGTTATCTTTCCAGACTGGATCATACAACCGGTGAGAACAGGGCCATCAGTGTTTGGCCGGTTATTCCAATTGGACAAGGAGCTGATGTGCAGAAATACAGATTCCAATGGAATTTCCCGATCTTCTTTTCGCCTCACAATCCTAAAAAATTATACGCAGGCGGAAATATTCTTTTTGCAACCGAAAATGAAGGTGCATCGTGGACGCAGTTGAGTGGTGATCTCACCACCAATGATAAAGGAAGACAAAAACCAAGTGGAGGTCCGATCACTAAAGACAATACAGGTGTTGAGACTTATTGTACTATTTTCACAGCAACTGAGTCTGCTTTAGAGAAAGATCTTTTGTGGACAGGCAGTGATGATGGATTGATACATGTAAGCCAGGATGGAGGAAAGAACTGGATAAATGTAACACCTGCTGGAATTCCAAAATGGATGATGTGGAATTGTGTGGAAACCGATCCATTCGTAAAAGGAAAGGCTTATTTTGTAGGAACAAGATACAAGAGTGATGACTATGCACCTTATATTTTCAAAACAGAGGATTATGGTAAGACATGGAAGCAAATCACCAATGGCATTGCTTCGAATCATTTTGCTCGTTGCATAAGAGCAGACAGGAAAAGACCGGGTCTCTTGTATTGTGGAACAGAATATGGAATGTATATTTCTTACGATGATGGAGCTAACTGGAAAAGCTTTCAGCTCAACTTGCCTAAAGTTCCGATCACGGATCTTTGCATGAAGGAGAATGATTTGATAGTATCAACCCAAGGTAGAGCTATTTGGATCCTGAATGATCTGGGCGTGCTACAGCAATATGATCCATCGATTCTTCAGAAGAATATCTTTATCTATGATATCGATCCTGCTTATCCCTACAATGGACATCAAAATCTGAAAGCGGTGAATGCGGGTATCAATCCTCCTAATGGAGTGGTGATGAATTATTTTGTGAAGGAAATGAGTGATTCAGCAACGGTAACGATTACGATAAGGAATTCTGAAAAGAGACTCATAAGGAGTTTTTCAAACAAAGGGGGGAAAGAAGATGCACCCGGTAAGAACTTGAAGATGGAAGCAGAGAAGGGAATGAATCAATTTGTTTGGGATATGCATTGGCCCAATCCTGTAAAAATAGATGGCATGATCTTCTGGGATGGAATGAACAGAGGACCGAAGGCAGCTCCCGGTAAGTATTTTGTTTCCATCAAAGTGGGTAAGGATAGCGTTGAGAATTCATTCGAGATCAAAGTCAACCCAACTTATAAAAGCACAGTGGCCGATCAGCAGGCGAAGGAAAAATTTCTATTGAAGGTAAGTGATAAATTCAATGAAGTGCAAAGGACGATCATTTCCATTCGAAGCTTAAGAACACAGATAAGTTCTTTCACTTCAAAATCCGGAAAGGATTGTCCAAAGGAAATTAAAGCAGCATCCGATAGTTTGAGCAAACAACTTACGCTCATTGAAGAAGCACTTTATCAGACCAAGCTAAAAAGTGGACAGGATATGTTGAATTATCCAATGAAACTCAATAACAAATTAAGCAGTCTTTACAATTATGTGGATGGTGCTGAAACAGCGCCGAATCAACAGGCACAAGATGCTTATGTTGAAATTGAAGCACCTGTGAATGCCGAACTCAGTAAATTCAATTCGTTGATATCATCCGATCTTAGTAAATTGAATAGAATGATATCCGAAAAAGCACTCCCTCTTCTTCTGCCTGATAAAGACCAGTAGAAATTCTTTTCTAAAATTATTTTAGTAACAAGGAAAGATCTCTAGCTGACTAATTGATACAAAAGAGCAACAAACGCGAACAGAATATCGACGGGATTTTATCTCGGTAAATGAAATTTTGTTATCTTGAGAAAGAAATTATTCATTATTTAATTTGAAACGCCTTCTATTTTTCTTCCTGTTCATTTTATTCTCTCTTGT
The DNA here is from genome assembly GCA_035438925.1 of Bacteroidia bacterium. Classification (GTDB taxonomy): domain Bacteria; phylum Bacteroidota; class Bacteroidia; order B-17B0; family Aurantibacillaceae; genus Aurantibacillus. Next base: position 2,665 of record DAORJH010000410.1, read on the forward strand.
TGGAATTTCA
>DAORJH010000411.1:0-2620 GCA_035438925.1 Bacteroidia bacterium
ACCCTCACAAAATTAAAATCTTCCTGATGGTATTTTCCTTCTGTCATTCCAGCAATGCGTGCACATAAAAAATCAGGTTGTGGATTTTTATAAATGATCTGTTGCGGAAAATCATGCTCACTGTTCTCAAAATAAAATTCTCCGTCTTTAATTTTAGTGAATTTAAATGGTACGGGTTTGCTTCCATTCTGATCATTCACGGTAGGAATATAGAATAGATCAGCTCCATTCTGTTGTAAAGTAATACTTTCCTTGAATAAGGTGTCACTTCCTCTCAATGTAAAACTTTGTCCGTAAAACAAGCGATCGTCTTTTTTCTGCCAGATCTCGTAGGAGATCAGTTTATCATTCACCGATTTCCACTCACCCAACAACCAGGTCAATGCTTTGAGGTCGATCTTTTTTTCAGGAGTACTTTCTGTTTTTTCTTCTTTCTGTGAACAAGCAGACAAAGCGAAAATGAACAACAGGATCAGCGTATTTTTCATAGGATAATTTACAATTTTATATTGGAAACTGCACCATCATTCTTCTTTCACCCATAATTTCATGTGTCCGTCTTCTGCCGAAAATTTTAAATGATAGGTGTCAGGCACATGTCCAAGTTTTACATAATAGGTGATCAGTCGAGATCCGGGAGTTGCTTCATTTAGCTTCTCCTTCAATTTTAATTTCAATTCATTGTAAAGTTCCAGCGATTTCACGGTTTTATCATCGATGATGCAATCCGGATTGTAATACTCTTCAAAGGAATTAAAGAAATAAAAGGCATTGAACATTTTAAAGTCGATACTGGTGAAACTTCCATGAATGAAAGAAGGTGCATTGTAATTTAATTCAGTGGCTACGCGCACAGCTTCATTGTAAAAATCATTGCGCAATTCAACCCCGGTAAATTTACATTTACTTAGTTGAGATCCGATATGACAAAACTTGCCGATACCGGAGCCAATATCCAGTATGGAAATAGCTGGAGAATCTCCGATCAACTGAACAGCCAATCGTGTCGAACGAATTTGCGTGAAATGCCTGTAGGATAAGGATAGAAATTTGGGATCATAGATCTTATCAAATTCTTCATCCCCTAATTTTGGATGAGAACGCATTTTCCTGATGGTCTCCTTCACATTGTTCATTCCCCTACAATATCCAACAATTTTAATAAAATGTGAAATATTCCTATAAAACCGGCATATATTTAAAACGTTTTAGTTATCTTCGTGTTATAATACATTCCAATGAAAAAATTCTTGTTTTCTTTTTTTAGCATTCTCTTGTGTTTGAATGCATCTTCCCAAAATCCCGGTGATACCATCTTCGTGAAAGGTTTTAAATACGGAAGCAATACACGTGATTCCGTTCTGAATTTCCCATCAGGTAATCTTACGTTTGAAAAGATCATCATGAAATACAACATGCGTTGTAAGAATGCACTTATTTCTAATCAGTCGCAGCCGAATCAGGGTTGTGGAGAGTGGGATTATTCCTGCAATACCTATGTGGTGGATTCTTCACGTATTGAGAACGCATTATTTACCGCACCCAGTCATATCATTTCCAATTTCACCGGAACTCTTTTTCCTTATAGCACCCAAGCAGTGTTTGATTATTATAATTTCACTCAGACGAACGTGGTGTTGAATAACATCAATTCTGAAAATCAATATACGCTTGGAGTGGGCAGCTCCACCATCGGGAATTTCCTAAAGGCAAATGAACGTTCGGGTCGCTCGCAATTGCTTTTTACAGCAGCAGAATTGACTACTGCCGGTTTTACTGCAGGAAATATAGATGGTTTGTTATTGAATGTATCCAATGCAGGCGGAGGAGTTAATTTCTTTAAGGTGGGAGTGAAACATACGACACAAAACAGCTTGAACTCAAACACAGTAAGCGTTTCTTCTTTCACGAACGTCTTCTATTCGAATAAAACTTTTACAACCGGTGTCAACCGTGTTCAGTTTCATACCGCATTTGTGTGGGATGGTACAAGCAATGTGCTTTTTGATTTCTCTTTTACCAATACAGTTCCGGGTAATCCCATTGTCTTTTTAGGAACAAGCACCGCATCTGTCATGTCATTGAGCGCAAAGAATAATTATGCCTTGGATTTGGCTGCTCTCGGCCATGTGAATATCAATACCAGCATGCTCTCCACGATCAACAATGAGATCACTGTTGCTTTTTGGGTGTATGGAAGTTCAACTATGTTGCCGGCAAATACTTCTCTTCTTTACGGATGGGCCAATGATCCGAATCAAAGACATTTGAATTTGCATTTACCATGGAGCAACAGCAATATGTATTTCGATTGTGGCAACACATCCGGCAATTACGATCGCATCAACAAAGCTGCTGTGAATTCTGAAATTGGCGGACAATGGAATCATTGGGCTTTTACCAAGAATGCTGTAACAGGAAATATGAAGATCTATCTGAATGGTGTATTGTGGCATTCAGGAACAGGCATGACAAGAACTACGTCCATTCTCAATCTTCTTCTTGGAAAAGATAAAGACATGCAGAACAATTACAAAGGAAAGATCAATGAATTCAGTATTTGGGACAAAGAACTTTCTTTAACGGATATACAAGCTTGGATGAATAAGCCATTGAATGG
>DAORJH010000412.1:0-2616 GCA_035438925.1 Bacteroidia bacterium
GTACAAGGCAAAAGCAGCGGCCGGCAGAGGACAAAGCAATGGCTGGAATCCGATGAAGGGACCAAAGAAGTAGGAAGGAAGTCCCGATAGCTATCGGGATACAATTGACGAATGACGATTGACGAGTTACGTCCCGATGGTTATCGGGAGACGAAGTACGTGCCGATTCGCCGTGGCAAACTATAGGGAGACTAAGAACGAATTACAAAGTACGAGTTACTTCCCGATGGCTATCGGGAAACGAAGTAGTTGGCGATTACAATTAAAAAACTATTTGCTTTTCTTATGGAGGTCAGAAGTGATGACTATTGCTTCATGCAATTCTTCGATCGCTGTTCGCAGTCCATTCTCAAATAATTTTTTACCTGTGGGTCCAACTATTTTTCGGTCGATTGAAACCCATAGATCATTTACTATTAAAAACCATTACTTTTTAATTATCTTTATTCCATGGTTAAAAAGATCTTGTTTCTTTTTCTGATCGGCATCTCTGAGCTTATAGCTCAACCCTATTCCATTCGAACATTTAACTGGAAGGATGCAGGATACAAAGGGGCAAAGCCAGTTTACAGTCAAACTATCAACATCATGAATGTTGGAGGTAACAACACCAATTCGGCACCAAACAACAGTGCTTTGAATACAGCCATTGCTGCTTTAAACGGCAGCCCCGGTGTCATTTATTTTCCAGCCGGCATTTACAGTTTTACTTCTGCAGTTTCCATTAATCGTGACAGCATTACTTTTTCCGGAAGTGGTTATACCGCTACCCAACTTCGTTTCAATTTGAATGGTGCGCTGAACAGCTGCATAAACATACTAGGATCGCAGGTAAATGCTGACACAAGTAGTTTTGCACAGGCAGGTAGAATCGACAGTAATTGGGTGAATGTTCTTAATGCTTCTATTTTTCAAGTTGGTGATTGGGTAAATCTGAGTACAACTGATAATGCTTACATGTTCAGTGCCTGGGCCTATGGTTCTCTTGGCCAGATCATGCAAATCAAAGCCATTAACGGAAATAGGATCACTTTTCATTCTCCTTTTCGATTTTTTTATACCCTTGGATTAAAACCTAAAATTAAAAAGATCCTTCCACGCAAAGTCATTGGTTTTGAATGCATGAAAATTCAGCGACTTGATGCAAGCGTTCAGCAAACTTCCTTATTGAGTTTTGATAGAACAGTGCAGAGCTGGGTTCATGGAATAGAAGGAGACTCAACCAATTTTGCTCACGTGGAATTAAGTCGTTGTGCAAATGTCGAGATCACCAACTCCTGGTTTCACCATGCATTTGCATATGGTGGTAATGGCCAAGCTTACGGAATCAGCTTTCAGTACAGTAGTTCGGAATGCAAGGCAGAAAACAATATTTTCAATCATTTACGGCACAGCATACTCTTTCAGGCCGGATCGAACGGAAATGTTTGCGGTTACAATTATTCTTTTGATCCTTTTTGGGACCAGGGTATTTTTCCCAATAACAGCGCCGGTGACATTGTAATGCATGGCAATTACCCATTTGCAAATCTTTGCGAAGGAAATATCAATCAACATACTGTCCTCGATAATTCTCATGGTAAAAGCGGACCATACAACACTTTCTTTAGAAATCGTTCCGAACTGTATGGACTATTCATGAACAATTCACCAGCTACCGACACAGCTCAATTAGTGGGACTGGAAATTACAGGAACAGCGGGGTTTTTGGGGCAATATGTCATTGCCGGTAACGGACATTTGCAACATGCCAATAAAGTCCAAAGCGTTTTAACTCCATCCAATAACACTCCGCTAACTGAAAACAGTTTGTATTTGAATGGTTCGCAACGCCCTCTTTGCTTTACAAATGGTTTGCATAACTGGCCCGTAATTGGACCACCAAATGTTTACAACAGTGGAAGTAATGCCGCGCGCGATCGATTCATGTTAGGACAAATGGCTATATGTGCTTGTACCAATTTGGTTACCCACTTAGAAGAAGAACAAAAAAATGGCAACCTGCTTTATCCTAATCCGGTTTCAGGTCTGATCAAGCTAAAAACGGGGGAAACAGTGGTTTGGATGAAAATATATTCTTTGGATGGAAAAAAGGTTATAGAAACAGAACAAAACAATGAAATTAACGTTTCTTCTCTTCAAAAAGGGGTTTATTTATTACACTATTCTGATGGACTAAGCACTAAAATCTTTAAATTTATAAAAGAATAGATGAAAAGAATTTCCTGTATAGTAATAATAATCTTAAGTGTATTTTCTTCTTGTAAGAATGATACAGTTGGTGATCTCAGGATCATCAACGAAAGCAATGACATGATCTGGGTGAAATTCTCTTCGAACGGGACAGATACTGTGATCGGTCAGATCGAATCAAAAACTGATTTTGTGATCAAGATCTTTGATGTAAAAGGAAATCCAAGAAAATTCTCTTGTTGTCCTTGTCAAACGAATGTGTATTATATTTATAATTCCGCCGGAAAGATCAAAAGGGATGTATCGAAGAGTGAGAATTGGAGTGTGCCGGGCAAAAACAGCTTGTCTCTAAATGGAACCGATCAGGTTCGTTGCGAATTCAAAGTGAAACAGGAAGATCTTTAATGTTTGATGTTTCTAGTT
>DAORJH010000413.1:0-2610 GCA_035438925.1 Bacteroidia bacterium
AATACTTCAGGATTTCCTTTCAAAATATAACAAGAACGAATTGAAGATACAGAACAACGATTTTTTTTCTTCTGAACCTCCGGACCGAAGTGGACTAAAGGAAATTTATAAGAAAGCCTATGATCAGCTGGACTATTATTATGATTCATTGTATTACGGTTGGGGCTACGCTTTAAAAATACCACTTTATCAACCCGTAGAACTTTCCTTTTGGCTTACTAAAAGTAAGAAGGATCAAAGAGAGTTGAAGAAGGCTGTCAATTCCCTGAAGCAATATTCCAAAGTAAGCGATAGAATAGAAGGGGGTGTTTATTTTGGATGTTCTTCCGGCAGAAGCTGGAAAGGTGCTCAACCGGAAAAAAGAACGGAATACCAGGCTGGTGTGATGCATAACTATGCAGAAGCTTATCAGGCCACAGGAAATGCTGTTTGGTTGAAGGAAGCTAAACTGATCAAAAAGTACCTTATGCGAAGTATGTTTTCTGCTCAGGACAGTTTATTTTATAATAGTCAGGAAGAATATATCGATCTCAAAGACCTATCCAAAGTAATTGAGCCGGAAGAGTATTTTAAATTGCCTGAGAATGAAAGAAGAAAATACGGGATTCCTCCAATTGACAAAACGCTTTATACAGATATTAATTTCAGACTGGTAAAGGCCTTTTTAAAATTGTATGAAGCAAATAGAGATTCAGAAGATTTGAAATTGGCTGTTCAAACAGCTGAGCAAATTTGCAGAAAAGCACTGACACAGCAAGCTTGGTTCAAAACAGTGATCGCAAATAAGAATGAAACAACCCGTATGCGTGAAATTCCCTCTGACTCGACTCAACGAACGGTCATGTATTTGAAACCAAACGCGCATGCTGCTGTGGCGATATTGCAATTGTACCAGTTTACACAAGATAGTAGTTGGTTAGATCGATGCAGGCAATTGATGAATGTCATTAATGATCGCTTGATGGATAGAGCAAATGGTGGTTACTTTTCCACTGAACAAATTCCTTTTTCGGAAGGAGGGAAATTCGCTTCTACAAAAGTATTGACCGAGAATGCCATGTTCTCGCGATTTTTACTGGAGTACAGCGATCTAATGGATGACGATTCAGCTTTGCTGCTAGCAGAGAAGGCACTTCGCTCTGTGGCAGTTGAAAAAATACTCGGAAATGAAGAGCGCTTAATTGCAGATTTTGTATTGGCAATGGATAAATTGATAAAACATCATTTTGTCTTTACTATCGTTTCTGCTTCACCTAATTCCTCAGAAACACAAATGCTGTTTCGAAGGGTGAAAGAGTTCTATCATCCCGGAAAGTTGATGAAAATAGAAAAGCCCGGCCATTATCCTGATATGGGTCGTCCCACTCTTTTTATTTGTAATAATAATCTATGCTCTATGCCTATTTACTTTAGCGAATCTTGTAAGAAAGAGATGCAGGATTTTATTCAGAAGATCAAGTAATTGGTATTCCTAAATTTATAGATAAATCAGTTAAAAGTAAGTCTTCGTCTAAAGTGCACAAGATGTTTGGTTTTAACATCGGATTTGCTTGACTTTGATGATTTTAACAATTAAATTAGGACTAGCATAAATTCTGCTGTTTGACATTGCAAAACAAAATAGCGATCCAACTTCTTTTTGTATTCTTCCTGAGCTTTTTTTTATCAGGAAACTTGAATGCAATAACGGTAACCGTCAATAATACCAATGATGCAGGTGCAGGTTCTTTGCGTGAAGCGATCGTCATCACAAATACCACAGTTGGAAATGATTTAATAAACTTTAATCTCGGTGCAGGTGGTCCGTTTACGATCACATTACTTTCAGCCCTTCCAACATTAACTGATAATGCAGGTGTAACAATAGATGGTTGGGATAATGCCGGAAATCCCGGAACACCGAATACAATTGCTATTTACAGTACAAGTGTTGGAACTCCTCTGAATCCCGTTTATAAAGTTGTACTTGGAAATGGCGCCAATATTCCGGTTGGACTTTCTCTCAATAGTTCAAATAATTTAATAAGGGGACTTGTATTGAACGATTTTGGGGATGGTACTCCGAGTGGAAATGACATGTGCATTAACATCGCCGGAACCAGTAACACTGTTGTGGGTTGCTATATCGGAATGTCTCACGATGGATTGACTATGGGACCTCGTCCTTTTTACGGAATTTATTGTACGCGAGGAAATAATTTAATTGGAGATGGAACAAATGCCGGTGTTAATTTGATCTCCGGCATGGGCGGTTTCTTCGGTGCTAAGATCTATATTTCAGGAGCAACTGCCACGGCGAATATTGTGAGGGGAAATATTGTCGGTTTAACAGCGAACGGAACAACTGCATTGCTTACTGCTTCTGCAAGTGGAATTTATTTAACAGGATCTGCGCATTCCAATACAATCGGAGGTTTGGGTGCATTTGACGGGAATCTGATCTCCGGCAATTATTCTACGGGAATGATGGTGGGAACAAATTCCAACGTGATTCAGGGAAATTACATTGGTCCACTTTCCGATGGAATTACAGGTCTCGCCGGTACATTTCAAAGCAACGGAATGAGCATGGGTGGAAGTTATAATCAACTGGGCGGCTCAGCAGCAGGT
>DAORJH010000414.1:0-2604 GCA_035438925.1 Bacteroidia bacterium
AATTATTCAAAAAAAGAAGCTTTCACCATTCACAAAAAAATTTACAGCAAATCAGAATCAGAGGGTGGGGCCATGAATTTCTATCTTGCGGAAAATCACAGCAAGAATACACTTTTCATTGTTGATGAAGCATCCATGATCGGAGGAGGGGGAGACAATCGCGGATTCACTTCGAATTCACTTTTGCATGATCTGTTCAGTTATGTTTTCAGCGGAGAGAATTGTCGCTTGATGATCTCAGGCGATACGGCTCAGCTTCCTCCTGTTGGAAGTGATCTTAGTCCTGCATTAAATTTAAATTATTTAAAAACGAATTTTCATCTCGATCTTTTCAGCACGGAGCTGAAACAAGTAGCCAGACAGGAACAGGAAAGTGGGATCTTATACAACGCAACCTTGCTGCGAATACAATTGTTTGCTGAGCAATTCTCACTGCCTAAACTTAGTCCGAAGAAAGATTTTATCAGAGTGAACGGCGAAGAACTGGAAGACACACTGCAACAGGTTTTTTCTGAATTCGGGGAGGAGAATGTGATGATCATAACACGGAGTAACAAAAGGGCAGGTTTATTCAATCAGAGTTTCAGGAATCGGATACGCTATTACGAAGAGGATCTTTGCAGTGGTGACAAGATAATGATCGTGAAGAATAATTATTTCTGGCCAGAAGGGAATAAAGGAAACGAAGGATTTATTGCCAATGGAGATATGGCCGAGATCACAAAGATTATGCGAAGAGAAGAAATGTACGGTTTTCATTTTGCTGATTGTATGATCCGTTTTTCAGATAATGACAAGCTACCTGATATGGAAGTGAAACTGATTACGGATTGTTTGTATACAGATACCCCTGCACTCACAAATGAACAACAACTATTACTTTATGAGAAAGTGAAGGAAGATATTGATGAGGAAAGTTCAGATTCTGTAAAGAAAGCCTATGTAAGAAAAAGTAAATATTACAATGCTTTACAGGTAAAATTCAGTTATGCGGTTACCTGCCACAAATCTCAGGGTGGTCAATGGTCGGTTATTTTAATTGACCAAGGGTATTTAAACATGGATGAGATTGACACTAATTACCTGCGCTGGTTGTACACTGCCGTCACAAGAGCCACGGAAAAGGTCTATTTGATAAATTTCAACGACTTGCTTTTCAATTAGTTAAATTCAATTTTAGCTAATAATTTCATCCTTATTTAGAAAAATTGTATTTTTATTAGATTATTTTATGAGAAGGCTTTCCATTCTGCTTATTTTGAGCATGTTTGCTATTTGCATTCGTGCGCAAAACTTTAGCCGTCCCGGTGATTGGAAAAAGTGGCGTAAGGAACTTTACATCTCAGCAGGAACATCTAACTTTTTAGGAGATCTTGGAGGTCGTGACAGGATAGGTACTGACTACAGTCCTGTTGATCTTGACTTTCCTGTAACAAAAAGCGCATTTGGTTTGGGCTATCGTTATAAATTACAACGCTGGTTAAATGTTTCCAGCAAATTTAATTTCGCTTTTATCAGAGGTGATGACAAGCTTACTTCTGAACCTTATCGCAATAATCGAAATCTAAATTTTAAATCTAAGATATTCGAATTATCCGGAAGAATTGAAATTGGTTACCAAAGTAACAAGTCCGGAAACCGTTATGGTATCAAGAAAACACTTTCCCGAAGGATGAAGAATAATAATCAGAATTTATTTTTCTTTGCGGGAATAGGTGGATTTTATTTTAACCCAAAGGGACAAACGACGAATGGTGCCTGGGTAAAATTATATCCTTTGCATACCGAAGGACAGGGACTGGAGGGTGGACCGAAGCAATACAAGCGTGTGGCAGTATGCATGCCATTAGGTGTGTATTATAAAGTGATCATCAATAAAAAATGGTCTTTCGGAGCAGAATTCGCTTACAGAAAAACATGGACAGATTACATCGATGATGTTGCAACAACGTATTACGATCACAATAAATTACTTGCTGCCTATGGAACTTTATCTGCACAAATGGCTGATCCAAGTCTTGGTGCAATTCCGGGAGCAACTTTGCCTGATGCTGATGGAGTGGGCGCACAGCGAGGTGATGATGAATACGATTCTTATGTTACTTTGGAGGTAACTTTCGGTTACATTTTCAAACAGAAACGCAGACGATCTCGATTGCGCTCTAAATTCTAAGTACTGTTCCTTTATTTTTTAATACACTTATTCGAATGCTTCCTTATTAAGGATCTGCGAATTGTTTTTTAATTCTAAATTTCACTCCACACTGAGCTCACGCAACTATGCCAAAGAGAATTGAAAATTAAAGGTTTGAATTAGTGAATCTGATTGGAAAAATAAAAGCACATTTAAAAGGAAATATTCTTTACTGAATTTATTTCAATCTATCAACTTAGACAAATGAATAATTTGTTTTAATGAGATTAAACTGAAATTACATCTTGTTTCAAACTTTTGAATCAAAAAAATAGATCTAAAAACTTGACCCGATCTCATCTATAGCAAAGTAAAAAATAAAACTTTTCGATCAGAAGAAAAGTCTTTCTATCCAATGAAGTTTATTTCTTATTCGTAAATCCGGTTACCTTGAATTCGGTTCTGCGATT
>DAORJH010000415.1:0-2592 GCA_035438925.1 Bacteroidia bacterium
TCTTTTGTGGAATACAGGAAAAAACACCGAGGTTAGCATCGTATCCCGAATTATAAAGCAGTGCACTCTCTGAATGATGAAAAGTGGCGATCTTTTTCTCCAGTTCTTCTGCTTCTGTCGAATTTCCACTAATGAGACGAGAACCGGTGGAGCCTGTTTTAGGCGAAGTTGCCGCATGCTCACCAATTTTATTTTGAAGTGACCCGGTGATTGAAAAACCAAGGTAATCGTTGCTGCAAAAATCGATCGGTGGAGAACCGGTCTTTAATCTTCGAAGTAATCCTTTTTGTTCACGCTCTTTCAGCATGCTCAGAAGATGAAAGGGCAGATCTTGTTTTGACATGATTACACCGACTGGTCTGCGTGCTTATGATCAAATGCTTTTTTAGGAGTAAGTCCGAGCAGTTTGAACATTTCCATATCTTGATTGTGTTGTGGATTTGGAGTGGTAAGCAGTTTTTCTCCTGCAAAGATGGAGTTGGCGCGTGCTAAAAAGCACAAAGCCTGACCTTCCATACTCATGGCAAGTCTTCCTGCACTTAAACGCACGGCAGATTCGGGTAACACAATACGTGCTGTGGCGATCATTCGCACCATATCCCAAATGGGTACGGGAGGCTGATCTTCCATGGGTGTTCCTTCTACCGCGACAAGCGCATTGATAGGAACGCTTTCCGGCTGAGGGTCCAGTAAACTTAATGTATAAAGCATCCCAATTCTATCTTCCACACTTTCTCCCATTCCGATGATCCCGCCAGAGCAAACAGTTAAACCTGCTTTTCTCACATTCTTAATTGTTTTAAGACGATCATCATAAGTTCTAGTGGAAATGATATTTCCATAATTCTCTTCGGATGTATCAATATTGTGATTGTAGGCATAGAGTCCGGCTTCTGCCAGTCTACGTGCCTGATCTTCGGTCAGCATTCCCAATGTAGCGCAGACTTCCATTCCTTTAGAATTGATGGTCTTAACCATATCCAATACCTTTTCAAAATCTCTGTTATCTCGTACTTCTCTCCAGGCAGCACCCAAACACATGCGGCTCGCACCACCTTTTTTTGCATTGTCAGCGCAGGCAGTCACCTCCGCAACATCCATCAATTTATGCACCTTTACCTCGGTCGTATAACGTGCGGCCTGTGGGCAATAAGCACAGTCTTCAGCACAACCACCGGTCTTTACAGACACAAGAGAGCTGATCTGAACCTCTCCTGTCTTGTGATATTCTTTATGAACCTCTGCAGCCCGGGTAATGAGTTCAAGTAAAGGTGTATTGTAAATCTCTAAGATCTCTCCTTTGGTAAGTTCCTTCTTCATAGTAAAATCAATGGAAATCAAATTTAAGCATATTGAGGCATTTTATAAAAAAATAATGTAATTTAGTCTGATTACCAGTCCTTTCCCTTCAATGAAAAGGCAAAAATAATTTTGCAGGTACGCCTAAAAACCTTATATTTGATGCCTTATTTAAAAAGAAAAACATGTATTTATCATCACAAGTAAAGAAAGACATTTTCAAGAAATTCGCAGGAAACGATAAAAACACAGGAAGTGCAGAATCGCAGATCGCCCTTTTTACACACAGGATTGACCACCTTACCAATCACTTAAAAGATAATAAGAAAGATTTCGGTACGCAACGTGCCCTTTTGAACTTAGTAGGTAAGCGTCGTGCCTTATTGGACTATTTAAAGAAGAATGATCTTGAGCGTTACCGTTCGATCATCAAAACTTTAGATATCCGAAAATAATCCCGCTGAACCGGGAAGGATAATTTTATTACGGGGGCATTTCGAATAAAAGTTCGGAATGCCTTTTTTGTTAATAAGACAGGAAATAGAAAATTAGAAATAAATATAAACCGTTTCGGAAAGGCCGAAACACAAAAACAAACAAAGATGTCACAAATAGGAATCAAACACAGTTTTGATCTCGGAGACGGGAGAACTGTAGAATTAGAAACCGGTAAGCTGGCCAAACAGGCAGACGGATCGGTGGTACTTAAATTAGGCAATACCATGATACTTGCCACCATCGTTAGTAATAAGGATGCAAAAGAAGGGGTGGACTTTTTACCCTTGACGGTAGATTATCAGGAAAAATATGCTTCAGCAGGACGTTTTCCTGGTGGATTCTTTCGCAGAGAAGCGAAATTATCCGATTATGAAGTTTTAATATCACGTATAGTGGACAGAGCAATGCGTCCATTGTTCCCGGAAGATTATCATGCAGATACACAATTGATGCTTTCATTAATTTCAACCGACAGAGAAACATTGCCGGATGCATTGGTAGGAATGGCTGCTTCAGCTGCTGTGGCTGTTTCCGATATTCCGTTCAACGGTCCGATCAGCGAAGTACGTGTAGGAAAAATTGACGGTAAACTTTGTATCAATCCCGGAAAATCTGAATTAGAAAAAAGCACGATCGATATGATCGTAGCTGCAAGTAAGACAGATATTCTGATGGTAGAAGGTGAAATGAGTGAAGTAAGTGAAGCAGAAATGCTGGAAGCGATTCAGTTTGCACACACTGCCATCAAAGGTCACATCAAAGGAATTGAAGAATTTGCTGTAAAAGCAGGTTTGA
>DAORJH010000416.1:0-2592 GCA_035438925.1 Bacteroidia bacterium
CAAAATATTTTGTGAATTTGGCACTGATGTCATCTGAATTTTGTCCGGGCACCAAACGCATGCTGATCTTTGCAAATGCCTTCGATGGCAATACTGTTTTTGCTCCTTCTCCTGTATATCCTCCCCAAATTCCGTTCACATCTAAAGTCGGACGGATACCGGTTCTCTCCATGCTTGTAAATCCTTTCTCTCCCCAAACATCATCAACTCCAAGATCCTTTTTAAATTCTTCCAAACTGAAAGGTGCTTTGTTCAGATCATCTCTGTATTCTTTTGATGGTACTTCAACCTTATCGTAAAAACCGGGAATGGTGATGTGATTATTCTCATCATGACAACTTGCGATGATCTTGCAAAGGATATTCACCGGATTCGCAACTGCTCCTCCATAAACCCCGCTGTGCAGATCACGATTTGGTCCATCTACTTCCACTTCCATATAAGCTAAACCCCGCAGTCCGGTATCAATACTTGGTGTTTGATTTCCAATGATGGATGTATCTGAAATAAGAATCACATCTCCTTTTAATCTTTCCTTGTTCTTTTTGATCCAGCCTCCTAAATTAGGTGAACCTACCTCTTCTTCTCCTTCGATCATGAATTTTACATTGCACGGAAGAGAATTGTTCTTCATCATCAATTCAAATGCTTTAACATGCATGTACATCTGCCCTTTATCATCACAAGATCCACGTGCAAATATGGCACCATCAGGATGGATAGTAGTTTTCTTGATCACCGGTTCAAACGGAGGTGAATCCCAAAGATTCAAAGGATCTGCAGGTTGTACATCGTAATGTCCGTAAACAACAATGGTTGGTTTATTCGGATCAATGATCTTCTCACCGTATACAACCGGAAAACCGTCTGTAGGGGAAACCTCTACTTTGTCTGCTCCGGCTTCTATCAATCTTGCCTTTACTGCCTCTGCAGTTTTAAGCATGTCTGCTTTGTATTTGCTGTCTGCACTAACAGAAGGTATGCGTAAAAGTTCGAGCAGTTCATTGAGCATGCGCTCTTTATTAGCTGTAATGTAATTGCTGATCTGAGTCTTTTCCATGGTAAAATTTAAAAGCTTAAATATAGGCTTTTTGAGGCATTGAAGGCAAGAAATTAAGAGCGAATTCTCACAATTTGACGGGTCATCTTAAACTGTTTTGCATGTGTTCGCTTATTACACCTCAAACAGGCCTATTTCTTCTTACTTTTGAAATATGAAAGGCATTTCATTTCTTATCCTGTTACAAGTTTTTTGCCAATCTGCCTTATCACAAATAAAGACAGATGAATGCGAAGGGAGAAATGACAGGTTTTACAAATGTTCCCTATTTAAGAATGGAATTCTGCTTTCTACTTATTCCGACAAGGAGAAAAAGAAACTGATACGAACCGATACTGTTTTGTCGCCTCAAATGAGAAGTAAGGTACTCGTTAGTTCCCGACCTCAAATTGCTTGTGATCTTAGTCCTTCTGCTTTCCGAAACCGCATTTACATTTGCTGGAGTGATAACAAAAGCGGAAAAAAGAATGACGATGTGTATTTAAGTTACAGCGATTCGGATGGAAAGAACTGGTGTGAACCGGTATTACTTACCTATTATCCAAACCATAAGGCACAATCAAAACCGGCACTTTATGTTGATGAAAACAACGGAAAAGTGTATGTGCTTTACTATGATGCGCGAAACTACCCCGAGGGCGGTTGTTATGATGTAGTTCTTGCTGTAAGCGAGAACGGTGGCTTGAAATTCGAAAATTATCAATTGAATTCTCACTACATTAAAGGACCACAACTACAAACCTCACTTTCACTGAATGAACAAGGGAGGTTGATGGCTAATTGGAAAGAGCCTGTCAATAAAAACAATGAACGTTATTTTGAGATCAACGACAGTAGCTTGAATCTTTGCAAAAAGAGAGAGCGATCATTCTTTCTTCAACATGAAAGGAGTGTGCCATTTCAGGACCAGATCGAAATGCCAATCAAAATACTAGAAGATCTTTCGATCACGGCCATTTTAACAAAACCGACAGATTCAGGATATGAAAAAGTGATCTTCAACAAAAAGCCTTTTACAAAAAGTAACAATGTTCTGTTGATCAATACCAAGGCATTGGCTTTGAAGAAGACACATTATATTGTAACTTTATACTATAGGGGAATAAGCTCCTATTTTTGGATAACAGCCGAATGAAAAAGATCATCTTCCTACTCTTTCTGCTCTGCGAAACACTGTATGCGCAGCGTATTCAGAAATTCGATGCCATCCTATCAGGCACAGTGGTTGGAGTTCGTTTCAGTATCAGTGCCGGAAGCTCATGCAATGGATACAACGTGTTGCACAGCATCGATTCAGTGAATTATTATCCGATCTATAATAATCATTCTTAGCTGGTATTTTTTTATAAGCCCGGTTTTAAAAAAATGGTTGCGCAAATGGCTAATGAACAAAAAGCAACAATCGGCCAGACAAGTGCAACAGGTAGTGAATCTATTGCCAACCATGCAAAATATGATTGCTAAAAGTTGGACTTATTCGGCAGAAAAAAAATACTTCAAAAGGCTGTTCTTATTTTTTCAAATTCTTTTAG
>DAORJH010000417.1:0-2590 GCA_035438925.1 Bacteroidia bacterium
TTGATCACTTGTTTGTAATGGTCTTCAATAGCAGATTGCTGAGCCTTGATCTCCAGAACAATTTTATCATAAACGATAAAATCAGTAATGTAATAATGATCTAAAAATTCTCCTTTATATTCGATGCGCATTTTTTTCTCTCTGCTGAATGGAATATTCCGGAGATTGAATTCTTTGATCAAAGCATCTTTATAAACAATTTCTAAAAAGCCTCTTCCAAGGATTTTATGCACTTCAAAACAACATGAAATGATATTGTAGACTTCTTCTTTGCAATAGAGATCGTTCATACCATAAATAACTTGTGGGTCATTTATAGTAATTTCATTCTCCATTTAATTATAAAGAAATTAGTGTAATTAGTGCAATTCGCGGCTTTAGTATAAAGAAATTAGTGCAATTCGTGGCTTTAGTATAAAGAAATTAGTGCAATTAGTGCAATTCGTAGCTTTAGTATAAAGAAATTGGTGTAATTAGTGCAATTCGTGGCTATTAGCGCTGTGGTCCCTTGGGCATATTGCGCATCATCTTGGCCATTGCATTCTTATCGTTCATCATACGCATCATCTTACGGGTATCTTCAAATTGTTTCAGTAATTTATTCACTTCTTGCACGCCTTGTCCGCTTCCTTTGGCAATTCGCTGTCTTCTCGATCCATTGATCAATTCAGGTTGTGTTCTTTCTGAAGGTGTCATACTCGAAATGATGGCTTCAATTCCTTTGAAGGCATCTTCCTTAATATCCATGTCCTTTACGGCCTTTCCAACTCCCGGTATCATTCCAACAAGGTCCTTCATGTTACCCATCTTCTTGATCTGTTGCAGCTGACTTAAAAAATCATTGAAGTCAAATTTATTGCTGGCAATTTTCTTGCTGAGTTTTCTTGCTTCTTCTTCATTGAATTGTTCCTGCGCTTTTTCAACGAGGGTTACAACGTCACCCATTCCCAGGATCCTGTCTGCCATCCTTTCCGGATAGAAGATGTCCAGGGCATCCATTTTCTCACCTGTACCAATGAATTTGATGGGTTTATTTACTACACTTTTAATGGAAAGGGCTGCTCCACCTCTTGTATCACCATCTAATTTCGTAAGGATCACTCCGTCAAAATTCAGACGGTCGTTAAATGCTTTGGCTGTATTCACTGCATCCTGTCCCGTCATGGAATCCACAACGAACAAGATCTCATTTGGTTTGATCGCTGATTTTAATTCTGCGATCTCATTCATCATCTGCTCATCAACAGCTAAACGTCCGGCTGTATCTATCAAAACAACAGAGTTTCCGTTTTCTTTGGCTTGTTTGATAGCTGCTTCTGCAATTTTTACGGGATTCTTCTCTTCTTTATTACTGAAGACAGAGATTCCTAATTGTTCTCCCAGTACATGAAGCTGATCGATCGCAGCCGGACGATAAACGTCGCAAGCTACCATCAATGGATTCTTACCTTTTTTGGTCTTTAAATAATTTGCAAGTTTTCCGGTGAAAGTTGTTTTACCTGAACCTTGCAGACCACTCATTAAAATGATGGTTGGATTTCCACCCAAATAAATATCTTCCTTTGTGCCACCCATTAATAGGGCCAGCTCATCGTGTGTGATCTTTACAAGTAATTGTCCGGGTGATACAGCCGTAAGTACATTTTGTCCTAATGCTTTTTCCTTTACCGTATCCGTAAATGTCTTCGCAACTTTAAAGTTAACGTCGGCATCTAACAAAGCCTTCCTTACTTCTTTAAGCGTTTCGGCTACGTTGATCTCGGTGATCTTTCCTTGCCCTTTTAGGTTCTTAAGGGCCCTGTCTAATTTATCCTGCAGATTATCGAACATGGTACTAAAATTGAAGCATAAAGTTACGTTTTTATAATGGAAAATAAAAAAACCGCGGTTTTTGGCCGTGGTTCATTTAAGAAGCTTTGTTTTTAGTTCAATAGTTTGGCTTTCATTTCTCTTCCATCCACATCTATGATCCTTCCGATGTAAACTGAATGTTCAAATTTCCTAAGATCGATCTCTACCATGTTCGAATTGCCATCAAATTTCAAATTCAGGATCATTCTTCCATTGATGTCGTATACCTGAACAGAAGCAATATTCTGTGTAATAACTACATTGTAAACTCCATCATTCGATCTCAATTTAGCTAGGTATTGACTTGAATTTTCTGAGACACCAACTGATGTGCATTGTATCGTGTGACTCACGGCTGTAACGGAGGAAACCAAGGCAACAGCTGTAGGGGTTGTAACAACACCGCCTGATACCATGTTATTGATGATCCCAGTTACCGTAGTTGGAGTGATGTTAACCGAAAGTTGTGATGAACAATTCATTGTACCCAATGTGTTCGTTTTAATGGTATAAAATGTTGAAGTGGTTGCCCATTCAGAGTAAGTGATGAAAACATTGTTTGCATTCTTTGTAACGGCAGAGGCAAATGAAGCTCCTGCAGGAACAATGGTGGAATAGGTATTGGAAATTGCTGTGAAGTTCGTGTCAACGATCTCCATTTTCGCAACGCTGGATGGACGATAAATTCTATTATCCAGGTAGAATGAATATAGCGCATTGCTTACAACTGCTGCGCTCT
>DAORJH010000418.1:0-2575 GCA_035438925.1 Bacteroidia bacterium
TGCTTGAAAGTTAGTTTTCTTTTAGGATCCCAGATCAGTTTTTTAACTTCTATTGCCTTTTTTTCATTGAATACTTTTGAAGTAGGACTTTCTGTGTAGGCTCTTTTCTTCCTTGAACGGATGGCATTCGGACTGAAGGTCACATGCTGACGATGTTCTTCGGGAGTCACCCATTTCAGGTTGGCAGCGCTATCATTCAGGTAATTGTGATCTTTGTGAATGAGCATTGACTTTTTTGGAGAACTCTTAGGCAGAAATGCTTTCGCAACTTCTTTGTGTACGAAAAGGGTTCTCTGCTCACCATTGATCTTGAAATTATAACGAAAAACTCCGTTCTGTGGCTTGAATTTTCTTACTTCGATCTTTCCGTCTGTATTTTTAACACCGAAATGACCTAAATTGGAGACCATGTAACAAACCGAAGGTTTTTTACCCTTAAAGTCAACTTTTTTCCAGATTTCTTTTTTGCTGCTCATAACGTTTTTTAATTCGAATTTAAATTGTTAATACCTATCTTTGCGCTAATGTAATAAATTAAATACAATCTGCAAATCTAACGGTCAGCAGTTTTACGCTTATGTCATCAGAATTCAAAAGAACACTAGTTACGGCAGCTTTGCCTTATGCCAATGGTCCCGTTCATATCGGACATTTGGCAGGTTGTTATCTGCCTGCTGATATTTATGTACGCTACATGAGAAGTGCCGGCAAAGATGTGATCTTTGTTTGTGGCAGTGATGAGCATGGCGTTCCGATCACAATCAAGGCTAAAAAGGAAGGCATCACTCCTCAGCAAGTGGTGGACAAATACCACAAAATGATGGGAGATTCCTTCAAGGAATTTGGGATCTCTTTTGATATTTATTCCAGAACAAGTTCAGCGGTACATAAAAAAACGGCTTCTGATTTTTTTCAGAAATTGTATGATAAGGGAAGTTTTACAGAAGAGGTAACTGAACAATATTATGATGAGTCGGCGCAGCAGTTTCTTGCAGACCGTTATATCACGGGCACATGTCCGAAATGCAGTAATCCAAACGCTTACGGCGATCAATGTGAGAAATGTGGTTCTTCATTGAGTCCGACAGAATTGATAGATCCTAAGTCAGCATTAAGCGGAAGCAAGCCGGTGCTTAAAAAAACAAAGAACTGGTTTTTGCCTTTGGATAAGTTACAGTCTAAAATAGGATCTTATTTGGATCAGCATAAGGACTGGAAATCGAATGTATACGGACAATGCAAAAGCTGGCTAGAAAGTGGCGATGGTTTGCAACCTAGAGCTATGACACGAGATCTTGACTGGGGAGTACCGGTTCCGGTAAAGGGTGGTGAAGGAAAAGTTCTGTACGTGTGGTTTGATGCTCCCATCGGATATATTTCGGCGACCAAGGAATTACTGCCGGATAAGTGGGAAGATTATTGGAAAAAGAAAGACAGCAGACTGATACACTTTATCGGAAAAGACAATATTGTTTTTCATTGCATTATTTTTCCTGCCATGTTAATGGAACACGGAGAGTTTGTGCTGCCGGATAATGTACCTTCCAATGAATTTTTAAATTTAGAAGGAGATAAGATATCTACTTCAAGGAATTGGGCTGTATGGCTTCATGAATACCTGATAGAGTTCAAGGATAAGCAGGATACACTTCGTTATACGTTATGCGCCAATGCACCGGAGACAAAAGACAATGATTTCACCTGGCGTGATTTTCAATTGAAGAATAATTCGGAACTTGTTGCCATTTTTGGAAATTTCATCAATCGTACTTTGGTTTTGACTCACAAATTCTATGAAGGCATTGTGCCTGCAGCATCTAAGTATACCAAAGAAGACCTGTTGATATTAGAAGAATTGGCAAAGGCACCGGCCAAGATCAGTGCATCGATAGAACAATTCAGATTTCGAGAGGCAGTAAGTGAATGGATGAATGTGGCGCGATTGGGGAATAAATACCTGGCTGAAACAGAACCCTGGAAATTGATCAAAACGGATGAGGAAAGAGTGAAGACCATTATGAATATTGCGTTGCAGATCTCTTGCAACCTAGCAATATTAGCTGAACCCTTTCTGCCTTTTACATCGGCGAAGTTATTTGGTCTGATGAACCTTTCTCCACTCAAGTGGGCAAGTGCCAATCAGACTTCCAATGTTGGAAACGGACATAAGATCAACAAAGAAGAATTATTGTTCTCTAAAATTGAGGATGAGGAGATAAGCAGACAAATAAGTAAGCTGGAAGAGAGTAAAAATCAGAATAAACCGGCAAAGACACATGCTATGTTAAAAGCAGAAACTTCATTCGACGATTTTTCAAAAATGGATATTCGTGTTGCGACCATTTTGGAGGCAGAAATTGTTCCGAAGACGGATAAACTTTTAAAACTAAAATTGGATACTGGGATAGATATTCGAACAGTTGTGAGTGGAATCGCGCAATTCTATAAGCCGGAAGAAATAATAGGGCAGAAGATCGTGATGCTGGCAAATCTGGCACCGAGAAAGATAAAAGGAATTGAAAGTCAGGGAATGATCCTGATGGCAGAAAATGCAGATGGAGAGTTGAGTTTTGTG
>DAORJH010000419.1:0-2570 GCA_035438925.1 Bacteroidia bacterium
ATCTTCAAAGTTGAGAGTAGGAACGAGGTGAAGTTGATCCAGGATCAGGTGTTCACGTTCAGTAAAGTGGGAATGTTCTGCTTCTTCAAAATTGTATTCACTGTTCAATTGAATGGTAGATGTACTGCTTAATTTTAATCCGGAGGGCAATGCTGCATTCATCACGTCACCGGGATTGGCACAATAATAGAAGGATACCCAGTCCCAGAATTTCAGTTGCAATTCATTTACGATGGGAACATCATCTAATACAGCATCAATGTATTTGGCCGTTCTTTCTTTTGGCGCAAGTTCATGTATCTTATAAATGATACCGGTGTAAATTTTGGTCTTTCCGAATTGAACGAGTACTCTCTTTCCAATCGCAACCAGTTCGTTCATCTCAACGGGAATCCGATAAGTGAATTTTTCAGGGACACCTAATGGAACAATGACGTCTGCAAATAGGGTGATCCTGTTCATCAGCTGATAATATAAGCCAGAATGATACCGGCAGCCATCATGAGTACTTTCGCAATATTGTATTTGTGATGATCGCTGGATTCGAAGAGAATGGCTGTTGAAATATGAAGGAAGATCCCGATCACCAATGCGAAAGCGGCCTTGCTGTAAAGGATGTAGCCGTTCAAACCTACCGATTGCATAATATAACTGAATGCAAAGCCTAATGGAGTCATGAAGGCAAAGAGTATAAGAAATAGAAAAGCTTTGGCATTGCTGCTTTTATGTTCTTTTAAGAGTAATGCAAATGCAATGGAAATGGGAATATTATGTACGATCAATCCATAAACAATGCGGTGATTTACTCCATTCGATCCATTGGCTGTATCACTCAGATCACAAACAGGCAAGCCTTCGAGAAAGGAATGAAGAAAAAGTCCAACTATAATTCCAATTGGTAAGTGATCGTGGCATTCCTTGCTGTGTAAATGCACATGTCCGTGTTCTATTCCTGTGCTAAAGGTATCTATGATCAATTGCAGACAAAATCCAAGTACAATGAAAAGTCCGGTTAGCTTCACGTTGAGATGGACGGAATCTTCCTGCTGGATGAAAGCTTCCGGCAACAAATGAATGATGGAAACAGAAAATAGATAGCCTGCACTTAAAGCAAGCAAAAGCCTCAGGTTATCCGCTTTTAAACTAAAGCGAAGCGCCAGCATTCCCGAGACCAGAATCGGCGATACAAGTAACAATATGGCAGTTAATAGATTCAATTTATTTTTTTCAGTATCAATATTAATCTTTCAGAAGTAGTTTCATCAAACGCTTTCAATGTATAATCTCCGTATTGCTTCAAGATCTCAAACCCACTTTCTTTTGCAAATTGTTCAAAGTCTGAAAGAGTAAGCAAAGATACTTGTTCTTTATGCTCGTGTTGTTGCCCATCTACTTCAAATTTAATCGTTTTATTTATGCGACCGTCGATGATCTTTTTATTGATATAGAAATCAACGCCTTCCCTTTTCTGAACCTGCTCTGCAATAAGTTCATTTTTAACTTTCGTATTATTGAAGAAGTCGATGACAAAAAGACCTTTTGGCTTTAAAGCTTTGTTCACAACGCGAAAGACCTTCAGGTTATCGGCTTTCTTTTCAAAGTAACCCAGACTGGTAAAAAGATTCATCACACAGTCAAAATAGTTCGTGCGAAAAAGTGATCGCATATCATGCACGTAAAACTCTGTGTTCTTGCAAGCGATTTGAATGGCTTGTTGAATGCTGTTCTTTGAAAGATCGGTTCCTGTTGTGAGGTAATTTGATTTAGCCAGCACGAAACAGTGTCTTCCTTTTCCACAGGCATTGTCCCAGATCCTTGAACCTTCCGGCAACTTCAATTCGCGACAAAGGTTTTCAAGAAATGAGTTAGCTTCAACTTCATTCCGGTGATTGTATAAAAGGGAATAATAGGGAGAATCAAACCAATCAGCAAACCACTCTTTCTTTTTCATCTCAGATCTTTTTATAGTTTCTATTCTCACCAATTCTCCAGCCGGAAATTTTTTCTACAAAATACAGAAAACGGTATTTCAGACTAATGACTGCTTTCGCAGGATCGTAAATGAAATTCCACTTAGCACCGGCAATTCTTTTTTGCATGATGGCAGGGTGACTTCCCTGGTATTTTTCAAGCAGATCGATCTTTGAATAATCAAATTCATCCGCAATTTTAATATTGTTCTTCATCCAGTTGTCATCGTGCCACATCTTATGAAAATTCTCCTGCTTGGCTTGTTGTGCTTGTGGTGGTTTCACCCATCCGTAATGATAAATGAATGCATTTGTTTCTTTCACTTTTAATTTGTTTCCGTCTCTCATTCGAAAACCCTGGGCATCTTTATAAGAACGGATGTTTTTATTGTTTCGGATGATCCTGATCTCATTGGCATACCACCTTCTGCCGGCACCAATGTAATTGTATTGTCCGTAAAAATGTTTGTATCCAAACAAGAGTCCGTCCACTTCTTTCTTATTCAAATGATCTTTCGCTGCTTCTAATATCTTTTTGTGATCATTTTCATGAACGCATTCATCGCTTTGAATATAGAAACACCAATCAAATTCAGTAGG
>DAORJH010000420.1:0-2553 GCA_035438925.1 Bacteroidia bacterium
GGTGTTTTTGAACTTCTTCTCTGCTCATCACTTCTTTCTCAATTTCTGCATTGCTGAGCGAAAGCGATAATTCAATATTCAACCTTGTTTTGCCATTGAAAGAGATCGGATAACTGAATGAATCTTCTGTCAGATGTTCCGGATTGAAAACCGGAAAAGATGCAAAGCTGATACTTTCCTTGTGTCCTATCTGCTCCCATAATTCTTCTGTAATATGGGGGGCATAGGGCGAAATCAGGATCAAAAGAGGTTCTAAGATGCTTCGCTTCGTACACTTCTGCTCAGTTAATTCATTTACACAGATCATGAAATTGCTGACCGATGTATTGAAAGAGAAACGCTCAATGTCTTCCGTTATCTTTTTGATCGTTTTGTGTAATGTTTTTAATTCGGTTTTCGTTGCAACCTCATCCGTTACATGTAGTTTACCGGTCTGATAGAACAGCTTCCAGAGTTTACGTAAGAACCCGGATACTCCAGTAATTCCATTGGTGTTCCAGGGTTTACTTTGCTCCAGTGGACCTAAGAACATTTCGTACAATCGCAATGTGTCAGCACCAAATTTTTCGCAGATAGAATCGGGAGTAACAACATTATACCATCGCTTGCTCATTTTTTCTACTGCCGAGCTGCAAAGTAATTTTCCGTTTTCCAAAACGAATTCTGTCCGTGAAAAATCATCTCTCCACTTCTTTAAAGCATCAATATCAACTGAATTTCCATCCACTATATTCACGTCAATGTGAATTTCGTTGGTGTTGTATTCTTTTTTCAGTCCGGCGGATACTATTTTATTCTCATTTGCTACTCTGTGAACGATTGCAGATGTCCCCTGTATCATCCCCTGATTGATCAGTTTCTTTGCAGGTTCATCTACTCCAATATATCCTAAGTCAAATAAGAATTTGGTCCAGAATCGTACATACAATAAATGTCCGGTTGCATGCTCGCTTCCTCCAATGTACAGATCAACATTCTGCCAGTAATCACTTAATTTTTTATCGGCAAACGTGCTCTCATTCTTTGCATCCATATAGCGCAAAAAATACCAAGAACTTCCAGCCCAGCCCGGCATGGTCGTATGTTCGTAATCAAATTCTCCTTTGTATTTCCAGTTCTTTGCTCTGGCCAATGGAGGCTCTCCATCTTCTGTCGGCAAAAATTTATCTACCTCAGGTAAAACTAGCGGCAATTCATTTTCATTGAGCGCATGTGCAATTCCATCTTTGTAATAAATTGGAATTGGCTCTCCCCAATATCTTTGTCTTCCAAAGACAGCATCTCTCAAGCGATAATTGATCATTCCTTTTCCTAAATTTCTTTTTTCTATTTCTTCAATGGCCTTCTTGATCGCAGCTTTTACCTCTAATCCATTCAGAAAATCTGAGTTGATCAGTTTCCCTTCTTTTTCACCCCAGGCTTCTTTTTCAAGATCATGTTCTTTTGTTGGTTCAATTACTTGTGGTCTTGCCAATGAAAAATGTCCAGCAAATTTATGATCGCGTTCATCGTGCGCAGGTACTGCCATCACGGCTCCTGTTCCATATCCTGCCAATACATAATCTCCCACCCAAACCGGGATTTGTTTTCCTGTAAATGGATGTTCAACATAGGCTCCGGTGAATACACCACTGATCTTTGTGACTTCCGCCTGTCTCTCTCTTTCACTTCTGTTCTTTGATCGGATCACATATTCATCCACTTCTTTCTTTTGTTCTGCACTCGTAATTTTATTGACCAATTCATGTTCGGGTGCTAAAGTGACAAAGGAAACACCAAAAATTGTATCCGGACGAGTAGTGAACACTTCGATCGTTTCGGCCTCACCCCCTTGCCCCCTCTCCAATGGAGAGGGGGACTCGGCTAGTTTCCTTTTTATTTCAGAAATAACTTTTTCTAAATTATTCTTTATTTCAAAATTTGAAAAGCGAATAACTTGGAAACCCATTTCATTAAGAGCAGCTGTTCTACTTTCATCCTTTTCTTTTTGAAAATCATGAATTTCTCCATCCACTTCAATAATGATTTTATTTGCTAATGATATGAAATCAGCAATATAAGTACCAATTGGGTGTTGCCTTCTAAACTTTACATCTAATTTTTTATTTCGGATTGCCTGCCATAAGATGTCTTCGGATTCAGTTAACGGTTGCCTATTCTCGCGCGCATATTGTTTTAATAATGAATATGCTTTTGGGTAAGCCGTTTTCCAGTTTGGTTCCTGAGCGTTTGTTTCTTTATCGGATGAACTTATTTCCGGTTGTACTCCCTTCTCCTTAGGAGAAGGGTAGGGGATAAGGCTGAATTTAATACTTGTTCCTTCACTTTTTCCTATCCAGTATCTTTGAGATTCTTTCAGACTTTCAGTCCACTCGATCGTTTCCAATCCATCCAATAGTCGCTGCGCATAGGCTGTGATGCGCATGCTCCATTGCTTCATTAATTTACGTTCGACAGGATGTCCCCCTCTTTCGCTTACTCCATCTTTCACTTCATCGTTTGCTAATACCGTTCCAAGGGCGGGACACCAGTTCACAAATGCTTCTCCTAAAT
>DAORJH010000421.1:0-2544 GCA_035438925.1 Bacteroidia bacterium
CAGTTTACACTTCGCCTTTTCAGATAATTGAAATTGCTGGTAAACGAGCTCTTGCATTTTTTGTTCATTAGGCGTTACACAACTTCTTGTCCCGAACATAGCATAAACAAGTAACAATCCTATTCCGAATCCTATACCGTAAAGTTTTAATCTGTACCAGAATTTCATATTAATCTAATAGAGCTAAATGATTTATTTGACGATCTTTTTTGTGATCCTTCCTTTTTCAGAATTCAGCTCAAGGAAATAAACTCCTTCTGAAAGCGATTCAAGATCACTGATCACAATCTTTTCTTCGTTTGAATTCAAACTATATTCTTTCACGATCCTTGAACTCAGATCCCTCACTTGAATATTCCGGATCTTTAATCCCGAATTATTTCGAATGGTCAAGACATCTTTAAAAGGAATCGGCATCACAGCAACTGAAGCTATAGCTATTTCCAATTCGTTCATACCCACAGCCGAGCTCAAATTGATATCGTCAATAAAAAAGTTATTTCCAGGACCATTTACATCCGGTGTAAACTCAAATCGGATATGAGCCAGCATATTTCCGGAATAGGGAGTGAGGTCTACATTCTCTGTTTTCCATTGCCAGGCATATGGCGAAAAAGGAGATGTAACAGGCACGCCGGCAGTACTCAAAGTGGTTCCCGTTTTATTGAAAAGCATATTCCAAGTAGCACCACAATCATTACTTATCATTACCCTGAAACGATCATTATTATTCGTTGTTTGTTGTGCATAAGCATATTTAAAACTCAATTGTGAGCTCACCGCATTTTGCAAGTTCAAGGCGGGAGAGAATATATTCACTTCACTGTTCGGGTTATCAAAATAATTATCTATCATGGCACTTACGCTTCCACCAGTTGCTGCCAAAGTCGTTTGCTGAAATGCACTTCCCTGAGTCGGCACCGTTTTGATCCAGTCATTGCCCGGGAAAGCTGACTCAAATCCCTGAGACAAGTTTATATTTCCAGAACCGGTCGGTCCCGCCAATACTGTAACAGCTTGCTTGATCAGAGAATCACTGCCATACTGATTAGTCACTTTCAATTTTACCTGAGCAAGACCGGCTCCGGTAAAAGTAAGAATACCATTCTGCAAGGTAGAAACGGGTGCTGATAGATTGCTGCTCCACTGCCAGGAACTAATAGGCGCATTATAGCTTTGATCTGTAAATCCAATATTATTTCCTACACAAGTGATCGAAGCCGACTGAAGGAAAGCAGCCAAGGGAGTGCAATTCAATGTTGGATTGATGACTCCTGTAGCGATCAAATTCGCATTTGATGAAAGATTATCTCTGCCTGCTACATTACTGTTCAATGCATTGTGCATACGGCTTCTTTGTCCTTGTGTGAACATCTTACAGCAATAAGAATACTCCATATAATTCTGAATGTTTTCTTTTATACCCGGCGTGCAAATGATCGCGTTACTTAAATTACAATTGGTAAATCCTTTAGTAAGGGGAGTATCACCTACTCCATCATCACCACAGGCTACACCCGGATTATTGGTTGACCCCCAGACATGCTGCAGATTCAGCCAATGTCCGGTTTCATGTGTAAGGACACGAGAAACAAAATTATTTCCAGTCCCAATACTTCCCACATATCCATGGATCGCAACAATAGCGTCCATGTTTCCTGGAACTGAACCGGGCAGAAAAGTATAGGCAGCGGCCCCTCCTCCTGCAATGCTTCTCACAATATAAATATTCATGTACTTGGTGGGTGGCCAGGTGTAATTATAACTCGAAAGATCCTGATCCCAATCTGTATTGGCATCATAATGTCTTGTGATTCCATTGGTGCATTTACCGTTAGGATCTTTGGTTGCAAGACGAAATTCAATATTGCAATCAGCAGCCAAAGGTTTAAATTCTGTGACAATAGAAGTTGTATCTGCATTCAGTTTCCTGAAATCCCTGTTCAGAATAGCCACTGCATCCTGGATCTGAGCGTCACTTATGTTCTCCACTCCACCCTTATGGAGTACATGAAAAACCACAGGTATCGTAAAAGAGCTTGCGCTCTGTGTAGAAGAATTTGACTTGGCGCCTTGTTGTTTGATCAATCCTTCAAAAACTGCTTTAGAACCGGGTATTTGCTTAAAAAGTTTCTCATAGGCATCATTGAATCCACAAAACTTATCGGTTTGAGCATGGGGAAGGAGAAAAATTGCAAAAAATGCTATTGTAAGAGAATATTTCATCTTGAATTTAAAATTTAAATATAATCAAATTAACTTTACCTACTTTTACAATTAGCCCGGTCATGAAAAAGAGCATACAACAGTTAAATATCGGAATACTTGGAGGTGGACAATTGGGAAGAATGCTGATCCAGAGTGGTATTGATCATAATTTACAGATCTCTGTTCTTGACCCTGACAAAAATGCCCCCTGCAAAAATTTGGTCAAGAAATTTGTTGTTGGCAGTCTGACTGATTTTGATACCGTTTATGATTTTGGGAAAAATCTCGACCTCATCACAATTGAGATCGAAAACGTGAATACCGAGGCATTACGTA
>DAORJH010000422.1:0-2531 GCA_035438925.1 Bacteroidia bacterium
GCAAATCTTTCTTCAGAACTTAATTTGATCCCTGAAAATTCTTTGTCTCTGAGATCATTGATGCTGGTAACAAGACCTGTTGATTTTTTATTGAGTAATTTTGAAATAAGATCCATAAGTGTTCCCACAAAGTTAGATCATAAATCTTATTTTAATTTGAATTTTCGATATACATACTAACATCGTCGTGTTAATTATAAGTAATTTAGACGAAGTAGTTTTGATGAGACTTTACATTTTGATATTGATCTGTTTACCGGGAATTCACTTTGCACAGGGAGAAGGTAAAAGCAAATACGAAAAACGCTGGGCGATCACACATCCTTTTGCTGCATTGCGTGTAAAGAAGATCTACAACAAGGCCTTGCCAGTTTACAAGGATTCAGGTCTGAGATCAAAACTCGATCAATACGAAAGTGGTGGCAGAACTGACGCTTTCCGACATGTTTTTTTTATGGCGGCCTTTACCCAAAAGATAAAGATCAAAAAGATAAGGAAACTTGGAATTGCACATGAAAAGGCCAACAAACAAATGTATCTAAAGGGAAATAAAGAATTTGGTTCTTTGCCCGATAGTATAGATACTGTAATGGATCTGTATAATAACGAAGTGGGATTTACGATTGGAGGTGATAACAAAAAGTGCAATCTGACTGAGCTTTCACGGATAGTACTAAGTTACCTCAGCCAGGGTAAGGCGCTGATGATCAAAAGAAATAGAGATGGTCAATTCGTTTCTTGCACTGGTCAAATATTAGATCCGATTGAACTGCGTAAATGGGTGAACGAAAAATGCGCCGTTAAGAGTGATTGGAAAGAATGATTTCAGATAAATAATTTCAGATCGATCTTCTCTTTGATCTCTTCTTTAAAAAAGACCATTCCGAAATACCAGGTGTCGATACTTACTTTTACAGAAGCATGTCCTTTTATTTCCGACCAGGCCTTTTGCATGCCCTCACTCCAGTAAATATCATCAAAGATAAAGACGGAATGTGCATTCTTCTTTTTCAAGGCTTCATTAAAATAACGAAGTGTTGCCTCATAGGTGTGATTCCCGTCAAAATAAATGAGTCCACCCTCCGGTATTCTTTCCAGTAAGTTTGGAAAAGTACTATCGAAATTTCCCTCGATCAATTCACAGTTCTTAATGTAATGATCCGCCAAAAGTTCCTTCGCAAAATTTAAAAGAGCCGAACTTCCCTCCAAACTATAGACCTTTTTAGTTGGATCTGCAGAGCAAAGATAAAGGGTAGTCATGCCGATGGATGTTCCCAGTTCAATGACCTGCGATGGTTTCAAGTAATTGATGAGTTTGTATAACAACTCAGCTTGCAGTTGCGTGCTGTTTCCTTTCCTTAAAATATCCTTCACCTTGCGCTGATCAGAATGTATGCTTTTAGATCCTGCTCCAAAGTCGTTTACCTTTAGTGTTGTATTGTCCTTTAAAAGCCTTTCTCTCTTCTCTTTCAACTTCCCGAAATCATAAAAGCCGTTCTCGTTGTAAAACACTTCCTCACACAATTGATAGACGAATGGTGAATGCACGTCATGTCCTTTACGCTTGGCCGTAAAAAAATGCTGCAGGTATGACATTACGCGGTTCATAGACTTTTATCGCAGACACAATATACTTTTTTTTGGGGCGCACTGTACATATAACCGGGAAGAGTTTGCCTTTCCATATAATACAAGGAAAGGCTGTTCAATTGTTTTTCCGGATGTTTCTTATTCCATCTGCGCAACAAATATTTACAATACAAGGGTCTTAAAAAATACATATCCTCTCGCTGCAGATTTTCGGTGAGCTTTCTCCATCGATCGCTTTTGTGCATCTTTAAAATACTCTTTGGTTTCTCAAAGTTCACGTAATCTTCGTTTCGGATCATATCCCATTGCCTTCCGATCGAATCCATTCCATAATGCACAAACCATCCTTCTCTTTTGATGATATTGGGAGAGAACATTCCCCAGTTCTGATTGAAACGAAAAGTGTTGACCGGAATGTTCATTGCATCTGCTAATTCATACCGAAACCAAGTTAAAGTACTCAGGTTGACAAAGAGGGATAACAAAATGAAAAACAAACAGATGTATCTTGCAGCGGGACGGAAAATATTTCTCTGAAAAGGAGTTCTATACCTAGGTAAAAGAGATCTTCTTTTTCCTTTCAGCATTTTGATCTTTTTCTCAAGTGCATCCATTGCAAAAGAAGGGATGAGTCCGATAGCAGTAACGATATTGATCAGAAAGAACAATCCCACATACAAAGTTGTTCCAATACCAAGATGAAGTATGAGAAGACACAAGAAGGCGATCAATCGCAAATGTCCTTTTCGGGAAGGAAAGAGGATCAAGATAGGAAGCAGTAGTTCAATGAGATATACGAACACGGTTAATGCTTTCATTAAAGCAGGACTGTGATAGATCCATTCTCCCATAAAAGGCAAACGGAGTTGCTCCAAACTAAGCGCATAATAAATGGCCGTGAAATCCTGTCGCCATTCCGGACCACTCTTTAAATTCACTGT